>JBDNAQ010000202.1:0-4884 GCA_039768345.1 Flavobacteriaceae bacterium | reverse complement strand
TGGACGTCCGAACTGAAGAAGAAATGGAAGAAGGTTATATTCCGAAGGCCATCAATATAGATATTTATCAACCCCAGGAATTCATGGACGAGCTGGAGCAATTAGACAAGTCAAAGAACTACTATGTCTATTGCAGGTCGGGGAATCGCAGCAGACAGGCCTGTGCATTGCTGAACAGTATAGGAATCGAAAATGCTTTTAACCTTGAGGGTGGAGTTCTTGAATGGGAAGGTGATCTGATCGAATAATAAAAAATTTGCCTTACTGAATCCCGCTTGCAGCGGGA
This sequence comes from Flavobacteriaceae bacterium, assembly GCA_039768345.1. Lineage (GTDB taxonomy): Bacteria > Bacteroidota > Bacteroidia > Flavobacteriales > Flavobacteriaceae > JAHEJJ01. The sequence goes on along the minus strand of JBDNAQ010000202.1, from coordinate 4,598 downwards.
TTTTTTATTTTACCCCAATGCGTGAAAGACTCCTTCATTATATTTGGAAGCATCAGAAGTTTCGTGCCGGCAGTCTCAGAACTTCGAATGCTGAGATCATACAAATTATCAATCCGGGCACTTACAATATGCACTCAGGGCCCGATTTCCAGAACGCAATAGTCGAAATTGAAGGCCAACTATGGGCAGGTAATATAGAATTGCATTTGAGGTCTTCAGACTGGTATGCCCATAATCACCAGAAAGATGAGAACTACAACAACGTGATTTTGCATGTAGTTTGGGAAGAAGACCGGAAGGTTTATCGGAGAACAGGTATGGAACTCCCCACCTTGATGCTTAAGGACTTGGTGGAAACGGAATTTCTGGATAACTATCGGAATTTGCTGTTTAGATCAGACAGCAAGTTCATCAATTGCGAAACTCAGGTCGCAGACTTTGATCTTTTTGTGATGTTGCCCTGGCTGGAACACCTTTTTAGAGAACGACTTGAATCCAAAACTAATGAGGCAGCGTTGATTCTGAAGGAAACCGAAGGAGACTGGGAACGCTTGTTTTTTATTATGCTACTGGCAAATTTTGGTCAGCGGCTTAATCGATCGAGTTTTTTATCATTGGCAAGATCACTGGAATTCGATATTGTAAAGGGAGTCCGGGGTCAGTCACTCCAGTTGGAAAGCCTGTTATTCGGCTTGAGTGGTTTGCTTCAAAGAGAAGGAGTTCAGGACAAATACTACCAGCGTTTAAAGACAGAATTTGCTTATCTCCGTAAAAAATATCAACTCACCGATCCGGTTTTTTTAGCCCCGGAATTTATGCGTGTTCGTCCGGGCAATTTCCCAACATTACGACTCTCTCAATTCGCGGGTTTTTATTCTACGCATATGAATCTTTTCAGCAAAATTCGTTCGCTCTGGTTTAAAAAAGAATTTTATGAAATGTTCACCATAAGCGCAAGTACTTACTGGCGAAGTCATTATAATTTCGGGAAACCTTCCAGGGACAAAAGTACAAATCTGAGCAGGGCCTTTAAAGACGGTTTAATCATTAATACAGTATTGCCTTTAAAGAATTTAGATGCAAGAGAGCGAGGCACGAACATTTATCCCAGGCTCAGAAAACTGATCAGTCAGTTGTACAAAGAGGATAATCGTATTGTCAGAGAATACCGGTCGCTTGGTTTTCCGGTTCATCATGCATTAGATTCGCAAGCGCTTATCCAGTTATACAAATTCTATTGTGAAAAAAATCGTTGCCTGGAATGTGCGTTGGGAAATCAAATATTGAATTGAAAGCCTTATTTTTAGGCAGTGAATATTTTTTATCAAATACTTTACTATTTCCAGAAAAGGGGATTTGAGGTCTGTCGACGGATTGCGGAACGTTTGGGTATAAGGGCTCGTGTAGTGCGCACTTCCTTTATTTATCTAACGTTTGTAACCCTGGGCTTCGGATTTGCATTGTATCTTTTTCTTGCTTTCTGGCTGCGGATAAAAGATCTGGTTTATACAAAACGCACCTCTGTTTTTGATCTTTGAATATGTTAAAATTACTCCGTTCAAAAATTTATCTGGCTATTGTTTTAATCATATCCATATTGTTGATAGGGGTATTGGGTTACAGGTATATTTCTGATTTTGGTTGGCTCGATGCACTATATATGACCATTATTACGGTTACTACCGTTGGATTTCGTGAGGTAAGGCCTCTTGATGCAGACGCCAAATTATTTACTGTAATTTTAATCATCGTAAGCGTATTTATATTTGCTTATGCTATTTCCATAATTACAGAATATATTATCAGCAGAAACTCTTTGCAAATATTAAAAAAGAAAAAGGTGAAAAGCAGGATCAAAAGTTTAACAGGGCATACTATTGTTTGTGGTTTTGGAAGGAATGGAATGCAGGCCTCTGTCCGACTGAAAACATATAACCGACCCTTTGTGGTGATCGAGCGTGATAAAGAATTGATTGAAAAACACGAAAATAATATCCTTTTTATCGAAGGTGATGCCAATGAAGATGAAGTCCTGATCGCCGCAGGGGTAAATCGTGCCTCTAATTTAATCGTAACACTGCCCGATGACGCGGCCAATTTATTTGTGGTCCTTTCTGCAAGACAATTGAACAAATCTCTCTTTATCATCAGCAGGGCTTCACAAGTAAGCTCACAAAAAAAACTTGAACTCGCGGGGGCAGATAAGGTGATCATGCCCGATAAAATAGGAGGCGATCATATGGCATCTCTGGTGGTACTGCCAGACCTTATCACATTTATGGATAAGTTGTCTGTAGAAGGAGAACATACCACCAATCTGGAAGAGGTGGCTATTGAAGATTTTGGAGGCCCGGAGGAGCGTAATTCATTGCGTGACCTGGACCTTAGAAGAAAAACCGGTTGTACTATAATCGGATATATCGCACCTGATGGGAACTATATTATCAATCCCGAGGCCGACCTACCCCTTCAACCCAAAAGCAAAGTCATCGTTTTGGGTCGTCCTGAGCAGATACAAAAACTAAATGAGATGTTCCATATCGGCTAGCAGAGGTATTAAATATATTTGATTGCCTCTGGAATTTTTAGGATATTGCCCTCCGATCGAACTTTTAGAAACCAAAAACAAAACCAATGAAGTTTAAACTTCTCACAGCAATAGCATTCTTAAGCCCTTTATTTATTTTTTCACAGGAAAATTCTGAAATGGGATTGGACGATCGTATCAATGAGTGGTTCCTTCCGATTACCCAGGTGTGGGAAGGCATCGTATTTTGGCAGGTTCCGGGTACCGGAGTTCCATTGATCGTGATTATCCTGGTTCTGGGCGCTACTTTTTTTACCCTCTATTTCGGTTTTGTCAATATTAGGAGATTTCCATTGGCGATCAACGTTGTTCGTGGTAAGTATGATGAATTGGAAGGTCCCGAGGGACATGGGGTTGAAAAAGCCGATGTAAATATTGTGGAGGGAGATCTGCCAGACACCATACGCGATGAAAGTAAACAAGGTGAGGTAAGTCATTTTCAGGCATTGGCGACGGCCGTATCAGGTACAGTAGGACTAGGTAATATTGCCGGTGTGGCACTTGCGATTGCCATTGGAGGTCCCGGGGCAACATTCTGGATGATACTCTGCGGCTTGTTAAGTATGTCTACCAAATTCGTAGAATGTACTCTTGGTGTAAAATACAGAGATGTAGGTCCCGATGGAACCGTTTACGGCGGACCGATGTATTATTTGTCGAGAGGACTTAAAGAACGAGGTTATGTAAAACTCGGTAAAGTGCTAGCTGTAATATTCGCTTTTATTTGTGTAGGGGCATCCTTTGGTGGAGGAAATGCGTTTCAATCCAATCAGGCCGCAGAACAGCTGGCATCCATGCTCTCCTTAGAAGGCGGCTCCACTGGATTCGTCATCGGTCTGATCTTTGCTTTTGTAGTTGGAATTGTGATTATCGGAGGTATAAAACGAATCGCTTCGGTAACAGAAAAAATTGTTCCCTTTATGGCCGGTATCTATGCGCTGGCATGTCTGATCGTCATCTTTGCCAATATTAGCTATATCGATGATGCTTTTGTGTTGATATTTAAGAGTGCATTTACTCCCGAAGCCGGACTCGGTGGTTTGATGGGAGTATTGATCGTAGGGTTCAGGAGGGCGGTATTCTCTAACGAAGCCGGCGCAGGATCTGCAGCTATTGCTCACTCGGCGGTAAAAACCAAATATCCTGCCAGTGAAGGAATTGTTGCACTGCTAGAACCTTTCATCGATACGGTCGTAATTTGTACCATGACCGCATTGGTGATCATATTTTATAACAGCGGAGGAATTTTCGAATACGGCGGAGACGGTGCCGGAAACGTAGTTGTCGAAGGAGTTGCCCTTGGTGGTGTAAACCTTACCTCGATGGCGTTCCAATCCGTTATTCCGTGGTTTCCTTATGTATTAACCCTCGCGGTGGTCTTGTTTGCAATTTCGACTATGGTTTCCTGGTCCTATTATGGTCTTCAGAGCTGGAAATATTTATTCGGTCGAAGCCGAACAAGTGATTTAACCTATAAGGTATTATTTGTAGTATTTACCGTGATCGGTGCATCAGCTTCACTCGGAGCCGTTTTCAGATTCTCGGATGCCATGATTCTTGCCCTGGTATTCCCGAATATGTTAGGATTGATGTTTCTCTTCCCTAAGGTCAAAGAAGAGCTCAGTAAGTATTTGGATGCCATAAGGGCGATGAAAAAATAAAATTCTGCGGAAGAACTTCAAATCCCATTTCGTTTTCAACAAGCAGGAACGAAATGGGATTTTCTATTTGTTGGTACTGATATTTATTTTTCAGTTTTCATTTTATGCACTCAAAAAGAGTTCTTTTGACCAGGAGCAATCTCTTTTTGGTCCAGACCTTGAGCTGCAACGGCAATTGGATTCAATGCAGATCTTAGAGAAGGAACCAACCGTTATAAAGCCTTTTAACCCAAATTTTATTTCAGACTTTAAGGGCTATATGCTGGGGATGAGTCCGGCTGAAATCGATCGGCTTCACGTTTTTAGAGAAACCGGAAGGTATATCAATTCTCCCGAGGAATTTCAAGAGC
>JBDNAQ010000201.1:0-2957 GCA_039768345.1 Flavobacteriaceae bacterium | reverse complement strand
CATATTCCGCTCCCACATCCATCAACACCAAATCCCCTTCTTTACAGGGCTGGTTGTTCTCGATATAGTGCAGAACATTGGCATTATTTCCGGAGGCGATAATAGGGGTATAGGCAAAACCCCTGGAACGGTTCCTGATAAATTCATGCAGGTATTCGGCCTCCAGTTCGTATTCCATAACACCTGGTTTTGTAAACGACAGTACCCGTCTGAATCCCTTTTCTGTAATGTTACAGGCTATTTGCATCAGCTCGATCTCCTCAGCCTCCTTAATTCCTCTGATATCCTGTAATATGGGGTTGCTCTTGGCATATTGATGGGCCGGGAAATCCTTTTTACACTTCTCGATAAAACGGGCCTCCCGTGTTTGGGTTTCAGAGGATTGCCTGTAGTGTTCATTGGTGTTGAAGTAGACGGTATCTGCCTCCGTCATCAGGTCAAAAAAGACTTTTTTGAATTCAGACAACCAGTACACCGATTCGATCCCGGATACTTCCGTCGCTTTATCTTTGGTCAGTTTTTCTCCTTCCCATATAGCGATATGCTCGTTGGTCTCACGAACAAATAATACTTCACGGTGCTTCTCTTTTATTGACGATGGAAAAAGCAACAGGATGGATTCTTCCTGGTCTACCCCTGAGAGATAAAAAATATCCCGGTGTTGCTGGAAAGGCATTGTACTGTCTGCACTTATAGGATAAATATCATTCGAATTAAAGACCGCTATCGCCCCTGGCTTCATTTGCTCCATAAATTTTTGACGGTTCTTGACGAATAGACGGGAAGGTATAGGTTCGTATTTCATAATATTAAAAGAAGGTTTTGTCAAAATTAGGGATTCGCCCCTTCAGATCAAAGATAATAGTCCGGAGCTTTCCCCTTGTCATAGGGATGGTAAATTCATACATTCGCTGGACTAATATTTTAATATGATTTTCAGAATACTACTCCTCTCGCTCCTATTGGGCCCTGTTCAAGGCTGGGCCCAGTCACTTCCAACATCTGCACAAAGCATACAGGAATCTTTGATTCAAAAAGAAGAGCTGCAGCAGCGATCACTTGTAAAGAACATTCGATTTAAAAATATTGGTCCGACGATAATGAGTGGCCGGGTTGTAGACCTGGATGTCAATCCGGATAATCCTGAGGAATTCTATGTGGCTTATGCATCGGGCGGCCTGTGGTATACCGAAAATAACGGGACCAGTTTTGTGCCGGTTATGGACTCCTCTCCCACCCAGAACCTTGGAGACATAGCCGTGCATTGGCCAAGGGGCACTATTTGGGCCGGGACAGGCGAGAGCAATGCTTCCCGCTCTTCTTATGCTGGTATCGGTCTGTTAAAATCCACGGATAAGGGAAAACATTGGCAGCAAATGGGCCTGGCAGATTCTCATCATATAGGGAGGATACTTATCAATCCTGATAATCCTGAAGAAGTTGTCGTTGGCGTTACCGGCCACCTTTATACTCCCAACAGGGAAAGAGGGGTATATAAAACTACTGATGGAGGGGGAAGCTGGGAACAGGTACTATTTATTGACGATCAGACCGGAATCATAGATCTTGTTATGGCGCCAGGAAATTTTCGCATTCAATATGCCTCTGCATGGGAGAAAGACCGTAAGGCATGGAATTTTACAGGTAATGGGAAGAGTTCAGGTATATATAAAAGTACAAATGGCGGAGCCAGCTGGACAAAAATCAGTGGAGAAGGCAGCGGATTTCCTACCGGGGAAGGTGTAGGCCGGATAGGACTGAGTGTCTTCGATGAAGATATTATCTATGCCGTACATGACAACCAAAACAGAAGAGAAAAAACAGTCCCCAAAATAAGAGCTGACAAACTGAACAAAGATGATTTCAGGACAATGACCAGGGCTGATCTAGATAAGTTAAATATTGAGGATTTAGCGGCATTTTTAAAGGATGAAAACTTTCCTGAGCGATACACGGCAGCAGTAATTAAGGAGATGGTTCGGGAGGGTTCTATAGCACCGGCAGATATTAGCAGTTACCTGGACAATGCCAATTCTTTGCTTTTTGATACGCCTGTAATCGGAGCGGAAGTATATCGTAGTGAAGATGGCGGAATGTCCTGGACTAAAATGAATGAGAATTATATCGATGACCTTTATTATAGCTATGGATACTACTTCGGGCAGATCAGGGTAGACCCTTCCGATAAAGACAAAATCTATATCTCCGGAGTTCCGATTCTGAAGTCTGATGACGGAGGTAAAACTTTTCAGGATATCAGTGGGAAAAACGTACATGCAGATCATCATGCTTTGTGGATCAATCCTAAAGACTCCCGTCATCTGATCAATGGCAACGACGGAGGTGTCAACATAACCTACGATCAGGGTCAACACTGGATAAAAAATAATGCTCCGGCCGTTGGTCAGTTCTACGCTATCAATGTCGATAACCAAGAACCTTACAACGTCTATGGCGGACTTCAGGATAATGGAGTGTGGATGGGGCCTCATAATGCAAAAGAAAATTCCCGATGGCATCAGACCGGGCATTATCCCTGGAAGATGATCCTGGGGGGAGACGGAATGCAGGTAGAGATAGACCGCACCAACCCACAACTCGTATATACCGGTTTCCAATTCGGAAACTATTACAGGATCGATCTCGATTCAGGTTCGAAAACTAAGATCCAGCCAAGAAATGATCTCGGCACCAAAGCTTTTCGGTTCAACTGGCAGACACCCATATTGCTTTCGCAGCATAACCAGGATATCCTCTACCTGGGAAGCAATATATTGCACCGTTCCATGGATCAGGGCGATACCTGGGAATCGATTTCAGGAGATCTTACCGGGGGGAGCAAGAAAGGCAATGTAGCCTATGGAACGATTACCACCATTTCCGAGTCCCCGCTCAAATTCGGACTTATCTATGTTGGAACAGACGACGGGCTCGTGCAGCTTACCGATAACGGCGGT
>JBDNAQ010000200.1:0-3224 GCA_039768345.1 Flavobacteriaceae bacterium | reverse complement strand
CGGCCTGGCTATTAATGGAGAGCTTTGTAATTTCGGCCTGCTTTACCGAGCTGATAGAGAGCGGGGCTTCTTTTTGCGACCTGAAGGTACTGGATGCAGTAAGTACCACTTCATCGAGCTGATTTTCCGCTTCCTGCAATACGATTTGAAGCTGGATCGGTGACCCCGAAAGGTTTATACTCTCATTATGGGTTACGAATCCCAGGTAGGATATCTGTAGTACCTGTTCGCCACTTAATTCGGTCGTAAACACAAAATTACCGTCAAAATCTGTAGTGGTTCCCGAGGTACTACCTCTGACAACAATATTTGCGCCCGGAATCGGTGTGCCAGACGCCTCATTTACGGTACCCGAAATCTCTGTTTGAGCGTTCATTTGCATCCCTGTAAGCAGGAAGGAAACAGCTACAAATAAAATTCTGATTAATCGATTAATAGGTTTCATAATAATTGATTTGATTGATTATATATTTCTGAATTTTTTAGGGCTTTTATTATGGGTACTTCAAAATTATCTCATTTTTAGTGATGATTTTTTGAAGGAATCTATCAAGTTATAACACTATTCTATACTTTTTTAAATATTTTCTTTATATTAGAGCTATTATTGTTCACGATGAAACCGGAACGACAACTCATACCCGATAAACAGGAAAAATCTTTTATAGCCAGGCGGTTAGAGCGAAAATGCAGACCCTTGTTCAGTCAGGCCTGGCACTATCATCCGGAGATTGAAGTCTGCTTCACTCAGCTCGGGCACGGAAAGCGATTTGTAGGTAATAATATTGCGCATTATCAGGAAAATGATCTGGTGATGTTCGGTTCCAATCTCCCTCACGGATTTATGACAAACGACCGCTGCGTCCAGATAGTCATCTTATTCGGGCAGGATTTTCTGGGCGATAATTTTTTTGAGAAACCAGAACTTTCCAATGTAAAAACCTTACTGGGCAGGGCCAAGAACGGATTATCTTTCCGGGGTGAAAGCCGAAAAAAGGCAAAAGCTATTATCCGGAAGATTCTGAATTCCGAAGGGCTGCAAAAAACAATATATTTTTTGGAGCTTTTAAACGTACTGGCTAATGCGCGGGATGCAGAGCCGATCTGTAACGAGGAATACACCATGGATCTAAAAGCTGTCAACTTCGATAGGATGAAGACGGTCTACAATCATATCATGGAAAATTATCAGCGGGAGATCACTGTTAAAGAAGTAGCAGATCTCGTCAATCTGACAGAAGTGTCATTTTTCAAGTTCATCAAAAGACATACCGACAAAACACTGACTCAAATGGTTAACGAGTTTAGGATAAACCATGCGACGAAACTTCTGATGAGCACCGAAAAAAGTATAGCCGAGATATGTTACGAATGCGGCTACAACAACATTTCCTATTTTAACAGGAAGTTCAGGGAGATCATGGACGAAACTCCTACCGAATTCAAAAACCTATTTAACGGGCAGGTTAAAAATGCTAAGATCCCATTAGAGGAAGTATCCTATTGAATTAAATTTATCGTGCTCGATATTTCAAAATTATTGGACAGAAGACCCTATTTGACTTATTTTTATCGAAAATTAGAATTCATTGTCAACGGATAAACCGCTTTTGGTAAAAGGACTTAAGTTTTTGGGCTTTACCGTATTTACCATGTTCCTTGCCCCGGTAATGCTCTTTCAGGCGTTTAAAAACCAAGACCATCCTTTTTATATCCCGGTATTGATTGTAGGTATATTACTCGCCATTACGGCTATTAGCCTGGGATTTTACAGTATCAAGATCTTAGTGGATGCCCTTTTTGGAAAGAAGTCCAAATGAATCGAATAATAATTTAAGGACCCGCCTCTATCAGCTGGATTTTTTCCGCGGATGACAATTACCACTCCAGGTTATTGCTCGCATAATTCCAAGGTGTTATCTTTGCGGACTTAAAGCAAATCTTTTGGGAACCATAGAGATCATATTACCCGATGGGGCTACTAAAAACTATCCCCTCGGCACTACACCCATGGAAGTAGCGGTGAGCATTAGTGAAGGACTGGCCAGAAATGTCATTTCTGCCAGTTTTAACGGCCAGACCGTTGAAACCGTTACACCTCTTCAGGAAAACGGATCATTGGTATTGTATACCTGGAAAAACGACGAGGGCAAAAAAGCCTTCTGGCATTCTTCCTCGCATGTCGTGGCACAGACGTTAGAAGAGCTCTATCCGGGCATAAAACTCACCATCGGCCCAGCAATCGAGAACGGTTTTTATTACGATGTAGATTTTGGCGAACATGTGGTCTCGGATAAGGATTTTCCGGCAATCGAGAAGCGTGCCCTGGAAATCGCACGCGGAAAACACGCCTTTAAAATGAGATCTGTAGCCAAGGCAGATGCACTGGCCTATTACGGAGATCAGGATAATGAATACAAGCTTGAGCTTATCGAAGCGCTGGAAGATGGTACCATCACCTTCTGCGACCATGATAGTTTCACCGATCTCTGCCGCGGGGGTCATATACCAAATACAGGCTTTATCAAAGCCATAAAGATCCTTAATGTGGCGGGCGCCTATTGGAGAGGAGATGAGACCAAGAAGCAATTAACCAGAGTATATGGGATATCATTCCCAAAACAAAAGGAGCTTACCGAATATCTCGCGCTGCTGGAAGAAGCTAAAAAACGGGATCACCGGAAGCTGGGGAAGGAAATGGAATTATTTACCTTCTCCGCCATGGTAGGACAGGGACTGCCGCTTTGGTTGCCTAAAGGGGCTGCGCTTCGCGATCGTCTGGAACAATTCCTGAAAAAAGCACAGAAAAAGGCCGGATATGATATGGTAGTCTCTCCACATATCGGGCAAAAGGAGTTATATATTACCTCAGGGCATTACGAAAAATATGGTAAGGATAGTTTTCAACCTATCCATACACCAAAAGATGAGGAGGAGTTCTTGCTAAAGCCGATGAACTGCCCTCATCATATAGAAATATTTAAAGCCAAGCCCCTCAGCTACAGGGATTTGCCAAAGCGATATGCCGAATTCGGCACGGTATACCGTTATGAACAAAGCGGAGAATTGCATGGGCTAACAAGGGTACGCGGTTTCACCCAGGACGATGCACATATCTTCTGTATGCCCGAACAACTAAACGAAGAATTTAAAAACGTTATTGACCTGTCGCTGTATGTACTGGGATCATTGGGTTTTGAAGATTTTATCACGCAGGTCTCTAT
>JBDNAQ010000199.1:0-7648 GCA_039768345.1 Flavobacteriaceae bacterium | reverse complement strand
CGATCAGCCTGGAAGTGAAATAGATTAGCGCACCCCGTGCATAAGCCTTTTTAACACCGGATTCAGGAGTACGGAAATAAGTCCGACACCTATGGGTACAAGGGTAAACATCAGAAAAAATGTCGATAAAGAATATTGTTCACTTATACTATCGATCATACCCCCTAGTGTTCCGGCAGCTTTTTGGCCAATGGCAATGGCCAGATACCAGATGCCGAACATAAATCCGATCATCCGTGCAGGAACTAATTTACTTAAATATGATAAGCCAACCGGCGAGAGACAGAGCTCACCCATAGTATGCAGAAGATAGGCAAATATCAGAAATATCATGCTCACCGAAGCGGTTTTTGAACCTTGGGGTATCCCAGCCGACCCATAAGCGAGAACGGCGAAACCAAGCCCCAAAAGTATAAGGCCGAGTGCATATTTCATCGCGGCGCTCGGATTGTATTTACTTTCCCACCAGCGGGTGAAAAAGGGTGCGAGCGTTATGATGAAAAATGAGTTCAAAATACCAAACCAGGTGGCCTCGATCTGATTTCCTTCCTGGGAAAATTTATCCACAATCCTGTAAATTACCAACGACCAGATTCCGACAAATGCAATTCCCAGTACGATATTTGACCACCCGATTTTGGAATAGGTTTTTTTGAACAACAGATAAAGCACCCAGGTTATTATCATTAAGGGTACAGTGGTAAGTAGTGCGTCTACTACCTTAAAGATCATAGCAGATGAGCCTACAAGCGCCCGGTTGGTATAATCGCGCGCAAACAAAGTCATAGAACCGAGAGACTGTTCAAATGCAGCAAAGAAAAATACCGTAAAAAGGCCAAAGACTGCCACGGCAATGATCCGCTCCCTGATCACTTTGGTATATCGGGAAGTCCTGGATATCACCACTGCCAGAAAAAAGGCAAGACCTGCCAGAACCACTATATTAGAACCACCAAGTCCGCCTACCTCAAAAGGCAGGAGGTTGATATTTCCTATTTTTTCCAGAGGATCGTTAAAGAGGTATAGTATTCCAGACAGCGCCGCCAGAATAATCAATATATAATCTGTTCTGGTAAAAGGGTTCAGTTTTTCTTCACCGGTTTCAGATGTAGCTTGTTTATCGGACACTATCTCATCGGACTGCAATTTTGAAGGGGGTGCACCAATAGATCCGAAAAGATTTTTGGCCAGAAGGAATTGCAGCATTCCTAAAAACATAAAAATCCCTGCCAGGCCGAATCCCCAGGACCAGCCGATATTCTCTGCCAGGTAACCACACAACATCATACCGAAAAATGCACCTGCATTCACTCCCATGTAAAACAACGTATAGGCACCATCTTTTTTGGATTCCTTCCCCTTATACATTTCCGATATTATCGATGTAATATTGGGTTTAAAAAATCCTGTGCCAATTACGAGTAACGCCAGTCCGGTATAAAAGGAAAAAGTAGTCTCGAGGGCCATTGAGGCATGCCCGAGCGTCATAATAATACAACCGATCACTACTGCTAACCGATATCCGGTTATCTTATCGGCGATGTATCCCCCGATAATCGGTGTAAGGTAGAGCAAGGAGGCATAGGTGCCAATAAGCGATAACGCATGTTCTCTTGGCCAGTCCCAACCAGGATTGTCGCTCACTAAAGGGGCTGTCAGAAATAAAACAAGCAGGATACGCATTCCATAGAAAGAGAACCGTTCCCACATTTCGGTAAAAAATAGTACCATCAATCCTGCAGGATGCCCCAGGACTTTATCTTTAAATAGGTTTTCAATATCGGTGTTCATACGATCATTGGTATTTGGTTGTTCAATTCATTGGAAGGTAAAGAAATCGTGGCTTTTTAATCATCCGCGAGTTCAAAGGGTTCAGCTTCTTCATCATGAGTGGTTTCCCTGAGATCCTCCGCTTTATGAGTAAGTCTCTTCAAAGGCTTCAGAATAGCGATTACCAGTATACCAAATATGACGCAAAAAATTGTGATACTGGCAAAAGTATTCAGTTCTCCTGCTTCAGAGGCAGATTCTCCTATCAGTCCTGCCACTTTGTTTCCAAGGCCGGTTGCCGCAAAATAAACGCCCATCATCAATGCACCGTAGCGTACAGGGGCTAATTTAGTAATAAAGGAAAGAGCGACCGGAGAGGCACAGAGCTCACCTATGGTATGGAATAAATAAGCAAGTGCCAGCCAATAAAGTGCAGATTTACCTGCGGTTTCATATTGCATCGAAGCAAAGACCATAAACACAAATCCCAGGCCCATTATGATAACGCCGTTGGCCATTTTAAATAAAGACGATGCCTCCTTGCCCCGATGTTTCCACCACATCCAGAAATTTGCGATAGGTACCGCAAAAACTATAATATAAAATGGATTGAAGAATTGAAATGCCGCAGCCGGAATCTGATATCCAAACAGAAAACGGTCTGTCCTGTTTTCAGCATATAGGTTCATAAGACCCCCGGCCTGCTCGAAAGCTCCCCAGAATACAATTACAATTATAAAAGATAACAGCAATACCAAATAGCGATCTTTTTCTACTTTAGACCTTAGGTCACCGTAAATAGTTACCATCATACCAACTACTAACGAAAGGAACACGAAGAATATAATATAAGCTAATTGTTGGTTTTCGATATAGAACCAGGCTACAGCAGTAGAGAGTACCGCCAGGATAACTGTAATCATTAAAGGTGTCCTTTTACTGAACTGTTGTGAAAAGATCTTACTCATTGATACGTCATCACTATTCGCAGTTCGTTTCTCAGGTTTGTTGCCCACTTTTACCAGATATTTCTGACCTGATAAATAGATCACCTGTCCTAATACCATACCTATAGCGGCCAGGCCGAAGCCCGCATGCCAACCATAGACATCTGCAACAACTGCTACCACTAAAGCAGCGAGGGCCGCACCGGTATTAATACCGATGTAAAAAATAGAGAATCCTTTGTCTCTCCGCTCATCTCCTTGTTTATAAAGACCTCCAACCAGAGTTGATATATTGGGTTTGAGCATCCCCACGCCTGCAATAATTAGTCCCAAACCAGAGTAAAACGCCCACATCTGCTCAATGGATAAAATTCCGTGACCTGCTACTAAAAGAAAACCTCCCACCATTACGGATTTCTTTTGTCCGATAATCTTATCGGCGATTATGCCGCCAGGGATAGAAGCTACATAGACCAGCATGGTATACCATCCATACAAAGACAGGGCTTCCGCATCTAACCAACCCAATCCCGGATTTTCACCTACCGTCTTGGCCGTGATATACAGGACTAAGATGCCTCGCATTCCATAGTAGGAAAAGCGTTCCCACATTTCGGTTAGAAATAAGATATAAAGACCAATAGGATGGCCAAATAGTTCCCGTTCGTGAGCAGTTTTCTTGGTTTGTGACATCATTTGAATTAGTTTGGTTATAAATTTTTCTTGACGAAGTCGGTCATTTTATTATAAAGATGAAGCCTGGTATTTCCTCCATAAATACCGTGGTTTTTGTCGGGGTAAATAGCCCATTCGAAAGGTTTATTGGCCTGAATTAAAGCCTCGATCATCCTCATGGAATTCTGAACATGTACATTATCATCACCAGAGCCGTGTACCAACAAATATTTCCCCTTAAGTAGTTCAGGGTAATTAAAGGGCGAATTATCGTCGTACCCATCAGGGTTCTCCTCAGGGGTGCGCATAAAGCGTTCGGTATAAATCGTATCGTAAAAACGCCAGTTGGTAACCGGGGCCACAGCAATAGCCATTTCGAAAGTATCGTTCCCTTTTAGCAGGCAATTGGTAGCCATATGGCCTCCGTAACTCCATCCCCAAATCCCCGTCCTTTCCTGATCTATATAGGGCAGATCACTGAGTTTTTTTGCTGCTGAGATCTGGTCCTCTGTTTCATATTTTACCAGGTTCAAATAAGTGATTTTTTTAAAATCCCTTCCTTTGTAACCCGTTCCCCTGCCATCGATGCAAGCGATTACATAGCCTTCGGCAGCAAGCATTTGATGCCAGTAGTCATTAGAACTCATCCATCGGTTAACTACCTGTTGGGAACCCGGGCCACTATATTGATAAAGCAGCAACGGATATTTGTTTGCAGGATCGAAATCGGGAGGCTTTATCATCCACATATTCAACTCATTCCCATTGACGTCTATGGTACTAAACTCCTTCGGACTTAGTTGATAATTATCTAATTTATCCGATAAGGCTTTGTTAGTTTTGATTTCTTTTATCAGCTCCCCGTCAGTGGTCTTGTACAGGCTATATTGATACGGAGTTGTTGCACTAGAAAAAGTATTGATAAAATAAGAGTAGTCTGCACTGAACTCGGCATCATTATAACCTTCTCGGGAACTAAGCCTTTTTTTCGACTTTCCATTGATTTTAACCCCATAGACATCCCTGTTGATCGAGCCGTTTTCAGTCGACTGGTAATATGCCCGTTTCGTAGCTGGGTCATAGCCGTAATAACTGGTGACTTCCCAGGGGCCTTTGGTCAGCTGATTGAGCAACTTCCCCTGATTGCTGTAATGGTAAAGATGTTTATAACCGTCGCGCTCAGAACTCCATATGAAACTGTCGTCGGGCAGGAAGGTTAGTTCGTCGTTCACGTCGACATAAGCATCATCTGTTTCGACGAGCAGAGTGCTTACCTCATTTTCAACACTGTTCACCATCTCTAATTTCAATCGATTCTGGTACCGGTTAAGTGTCTGTACGCTTAGCAAATTCTGGTTACTCATCCACTGGATCCGTGGGATGTAATAAGCATCTTCCAATTCGATCTCCGAAGCTTTTCCCCGGACCAGGTCAAAAATATGCAGACTTACTTCCGCATTTTTTTCGCCCGCTTTCGGATATTTAAATTTTTTAGGATAAGGATAAAGAGTGCTGCCGTAAATATCCATGGAGAATTCGGGGACTTCTGTTTCGTCGAAACGTAAAAAAGCAATTTTGGAGCTATCGGAATTCCAGGAAAAAGCTCTTGTAAAACTAAACTCCTCCTCATATACCCAATCTGCGACCCCATTAATAATACGGTTTGTTTTTCCATCATGGGTAATCTGGAGCGTCTTCTCTGATTCCAGATCAAGCAGAAAGATATTGTTCTCCTTTACATAAGCGATCTTATTACCGTCGGGTGAAAGCATGGGTTCCCGAACTTTGTCATCTGCTATCCTGAAAGCTGAGCCTGAATCGCGGTCATAGAGATAATAAATTGCCCGGGCTGAATGCCTGTAAATGTTTTCAACATCCGTGGCAATCAATATACTGCGCTCATCAGCGCTGAATTCATAAGTGGCAAAGTAATTTACCCCTGGAATATCTTCTGAAGAAACAATAGTTCCGGATTTTTCGAGTGTGGTATAGGAATACTTGTCAACAGAACTTCGACGCAGATCACTGTCGTAATTCAATACGGTATACTCTTTCCCATTTTGAAGTGATCGCAGGGCCGCCAATCCTTCCGTCCTGAATTCACCTCCCCATATCTCTTCTAATTCTATCTTTTTTTTCTGGGCACAAACGATTGTACCTATACTCATTACCAGGAGAAGGGTAGAGAAAAATCTAGTCATACATGCAGCATAAAATCTCCCAAGTTTACTAATATTTTTGCGAATATTGCCTATTAATCTCGATTAATTGGGCCCTTTCGCTCTGAGATCGTACCCGGGCCAACCTACTGAATAATATTCTTGTAATCCGTATCTTTGGCGGCAGAAAAACGCAGTATATGGCTCAGCCCATCAAAGGATTTTCCAAACTTACCAAAGAAGACAAGATCGATTGGGTTGCCAGAAATTATACTTTAAAACCCGAAGAAACAAAGGAGATCCTTCAGACATACTGGCATTCCGATGCTGAACTTCAGAAACTCCATGATGAGTTTATCGAGAATACCCTCAGTAATTTCTATCTGCCGCTGGGCATAGCTCCGAATTTTCTGATCAATGAAAAACTATATGCCATCCCCATGGCCATTGAGGAAAGCTCTGTAGTTGCTGCAGCGAGCAAGGCGGCCAAGTTTTGGTTAGAACGAGGTGGCTTCTCTGCCCGGGTCCTTGGCACTGAAAAGATCGGTCAGGTACATTTTATGTACAAAGGAGATGTACAGAAATTACAAACTTTTATTTCGCATATCCAACCCCTGTTGAAGAAAGATACTGCCGGGATCACCAAAAATATGGAGAAGCGAGGTGGCGGAATTAAGGATATTATTTTGGTTGATAAACGCAATGCTATTGGGAACTATTTCCAATTGCACGCTACTTTTGAGACCAAAGACGCCATGGGAGCGAATTTTATAAACTCTTGCCTGGAGCAATTTGCTACAACCATGCTAAGAGAGGCTCAAAACTATTCCGATTTTGACGATAACGAACGGGATATTGAGGTTGTGATGAGTATTCTTTCCAATTATGTGCCCGGTTGCCTGGTGCGGGCCGAAGTCTCATGTCCTGTTTCCGAACTCAATGAAGAGGATTCAATGACAGCCGATGAAGTAGCGGATAAGATCGTGAGGGCAGTAAGGATTGCCCAGGTAGAACCCTATCGGGCCGTTACGCACAATAAAGGGATCATGAATGGTATAGACGCTGTAGTTTTAGCTACGGGTAATGATTTCCGGGCGGTAGAGGCCGGTATTCATGCATATGCGGCCAAGGATGGGAGTTATACCAGCCTTACCGATGCCAGCGTTGAAAATGGGATTTTTAGATTTTGGATAGAGATTCCCCTTGCCCTTGGCACAGTAGGTGGACTAACTCGTCTTCATCCATTGGTAAACCTTGCACTTAAAATATTACAAAATCCTTCAGCAGAAGAATTGATGCAAATCGCCGCTGTCGCAGGTCTCGCTCAAAACTTTGCAGCTATGCGTTCGTTGGTCACAACAGGGATCCAACAGGGTCACATGAAGATGCATCTCCTAAACATTCTGAATCAAATGGGTGCTGATGAACAAGAGAAGAAAACACTCGTGCATTATTTCAGAGAGCACACCGCCACCCATGGGGCAGTGGTAGAGGCGCTGCAAAAACTCCGACAGGATTAATGTGGACAAATTATTATAGCCATGGAAAATTATTACTCACAGGAGAATATACGGTCCTGGATGGTAGTCTTAGCCTGGCTCTTCCCACAAGTTTCGGTCAGTCCTTAAAAGTAAGCCCTTATCAAAACAAGCAACTGCTTTGGACATCCTTCGATGATAAAGGAGATATCTGGTTTCAAGGAGGATTTGACCTTGATCAATTGACACCCGACAATGTGGGTGGCAAGAAATTTTTTTCCGATCAGGTGGCTCGTCGCATGACTGCTATTTTAGAAAACGCCAGAAAATTAAATCCTGATTTTTTGCGATTGAATTCTGGAATACAGGTAGAGACTCACATGAATTTTAATCGTCACTGGGGATTGGGTAGCTCGTCTACTCTGATAAATAATATAGCCCAGTGGGCCGATATAGACCCTTACCAGCTACAGCGAAGTACATTCGGTGGCAGTGGCTATGATATCGCCTGTGCAATACATGGTAAACCTTTGCTTTTTCATCTGGAAATGCAGGAACCAAGGGTTTCCGAATTAGTATTTGACCCTCCTTTTAAGGAACAGCTAAACTTTGTATATCT
>JBDNAQ010000198.1:0-5135 GCA_039768345.1 Flavobacteriaceae bacterium | reverse complement strand
CTTTCGGAGTTGTATGAAAGAACCGGTTATGCTTCCGCTGCACTGAAATATTACAAAAATTACATTACTTTCAGGGACAGCGTAAAGAACATTACCTCAGTTCAACAAATGGCCGAGATGGAAGTTTCTCAAAAACAGATAGAACTGGATTTAGCGAATCAAGAGAAACGCACACAAAAGATAGTGACAATCTCCACCGGAATCGCTTTATTTCTAATTTTCCTGCTGGCAGCGGGATTGTTCAGACGCAATTTATACATCAAAAGAACTAAGGCCATTATCGAAAAAGAAAAGGACCGTTCGGATAGACTTTTACTTAATATTTTGCCGGAAGAAACGGCCCTGGAATTAAAAGAATCAGGCGTAGTTAAGGCGAATAAATTTGAATCTGTTACCGTCTTGTTCACAGATTTTGAAGCGTTCACAGAGCATTCTGAAAACGTTAACCCTGAAGTATTGGTCAGCAGACTTGGGGTTTACTTTACCGCCTTTGACGACATTATAGAAAAATATGAGCTCGAAAAGATCAAAACCATTGGAGATTCTTATATGTGCGCCGGCGGATTGCCTTTTCCTATAGAAGATCACGCCATAAAAATGGTGAAGGCCGCCTTTGAGATCTTACAATTTGTAGAAGATACCAAGTCGGGCGGAACAGAAGATGGACTCTCATTTGATGTTCGGATAGGGATCAATACTGGTCCGGTAGTAGCCGGAGTGGTTGGAAGTAAAAAATTTTCCTATGATATCTGGGGAGATACAGTGAATGTGGCCTCCCGTATGGAAACAAATTCCGCAACAGGGAAGATCAATATCAGTGAAAACACTTTTGAATTAGTAAAAGATGAATTTAACTGTGAGTACAGGGGAGAAGTTCCCGTAAAGAACCGTGGCAAAATGAAAATGTATTTTGTGAATGGGCCACATAGTTAGGCATCCGGTTTTTTAATTTAGGTTGGATTTTTTGGCTATCCTGGAAAATTAAGACTACAAGAGTCAGTATCTCATCAAAGGCTATAAAAAAGTTACTATTATACCATAAAGATACAATTATAGTAACATATTGCTTATATTTGTCCCATCTATGGGAGCTTCAAAAGAGAAAAGGAGTAAAAGCTATGTGGCGATACTGAATGCTGCACACGCTCTTTTTTGGAAATATGGCATCGGCAAAGTAACCGTTGAGGAAATCTGCAAAAAGGCCGAAATAAGCAAAATGACATTTTACCGCAACTTTGAGAACAAAAATCATGTGGCCCGGAATGTCCTGGTACAGATTATGGAAAAAGGAGTTTTGGATTACCGCAGGATCATGGATGCCGATTTGCCTTTTAATGAAAAAATTCATCGCCTGGTACAGATGGAACACGATAATAATGAAAATCTTAGTGAGGAGTTCTTACGCGATATATATGGCGCAACTGAAACCGGGTTGAAAAATACCCTGGAGGAATGGCAAAAAACCATGATGCAAGCCTTACATGACGACCTGAGCAAAGCACAAAAGAAAGGGGAGATCCGAAAGGACCTGAAGATTGACTTCGTGATATATATGATTAATAGCCTGAATGAAAAATTGCTGGACAAACGTCTGACCTCCATGTACGGAAGTACACAGGAACTTGCAGTAGAACTGACCAACTTTATTTTTTACGGAGTAATGCCAAATGACAAGAAATGACCGTACTAACGAGAATCGTATGGATTTTAATGCTGTTAGTTGTCCAGGCTTATGGGCAAAAAGGACTGGTGTTCGATGGCCAATTATCTGCTTTTGGAAATTATAGCCCTGATAGTGAGCTTGATATTTTGATTGGGGCACGTTATATTCCCAAATTAGATTATGCCATTCCCCTGGATTCCACCAAAACTTTGGATTTTCAGCTATCTGCCGATATGTACGGAGCTACATCATTTAGTCCGTTTTATAAAGGGGAGGCCGATGGCTATATAGATCCTTATCGAATATGGGCCAGGTACAAAGGGCGTCAGTTTGAAATACGTGCCGGCCTCCAAAAAATAGATTTTGGGGTAGCTACCCTATTGCGCCCATTACAGTGGTTTAATGAGATAGACCCGCGTGATCCTCTGGGACTTACAGATGGTGTTTATGCTGTTTTGGGCCGTTACTATTTTCTGAACAATGCTAATATTTGGATCTGGGGTCTTTACGGTAACGAAAACACAAGAGGTTTTGACACCGTAAAGACCTACAAGTACGACCCTGAATTTGGGGGAAGAGTTCAGTTTCCGGTACCCAAAGGAGAATTGGGAATTTCCTACCATCATAGGACTGCAGATTCGGAAGGCCTTCCGGGGACTACCGAGTTTGAAAAAATTCCTGAAAACCGTATAGCGCTGGACGGGAAGTGGGATGTAGAAATTGGATTGTGGTTCGAGGCTTCTTATATTCATAAATCAAAAGATGTAGGCATTCTTACCAATCAGACCTTATTGAACCTGGGTATGGATTATACTTTTGGAATTGGTTCAGGCCTTCATGCAGTGGTAGAACATCTTATTACCTCCTTTGACACAGATCCTTTTCAATTTGCGAACAATACCAACCTTACAGCGCTACATCTTACCTATCCGCTAGGGCTTTTTGATAATCTAAGCGTCATAGTCTATAATGACTGGACCCTTGACAATATGACCTTTTTTATGAGCTATGAACATCAATTTAAAAAACTTACCGGCTATGTGATGGCCTATTATAATCCGGATATACAGCGGGGCATTCAGATGAATGAGCTGATCAATAATTTTGCCGGTCCTGGTTTTCGGTTAATGCTGGTCTATAATCATTAAAACAAATTCTAATGGAAGACAAAAAAAATATTATTAACATAGAACATGTAACCAAGCGGTTCAAGGTAGGTGATGGTGAGTTTGAGGCCTTAACCGACATTAACCTTAAATTCAAAACCGGGGAATTTGCAGGACTGGTTGGTCCCAGTGGTTCAGGAAAGACCACGCTCCTGAACATTATGGGCTCGCTGGACAGCCCTACAGAAGGCAAGGCCATTGTTATGGGGAAGAACATCTCAGATCTGTCACACAAACAGGCTGCCGAATTGCGTAACAGACATATCGGTTTTGTTTTTCAGGTCTATAACTTATTGCCCGTCTATACTGTTTTTGAGAACGTAGAGTTTGCCCTGATTCTTCAGAATATAGGAAAGGCGGAACGGAAAAAAATGGTCATGGATGCCCTGGAATGGGTAGGCTTGGAGAATATGGCCAATAAAAAACCTGCAAAAATATCGGGTGGCGAGGGGCAGCGTGTTGCTATTGCCCGAGCCATGGTAAAACGTCCGGAAATTGTGCTGGCCGATGAACCTACCGCAAACCTCGATGCTAAAAACGCACATGCCATTATGCAAACCATGAAGCAACTTAACAATGAATTAAATACCACCTTCTTGTTCTCAACTCATGATGAGAAGGTCATGGGGTATCTGGAACGCATTGTCCATTTGGAGGATGGCAAAGTGGCGGAGGATGAATATGTGCCGAAGACCAAATATGGTATTAAGGAAGAAGTCAAAACCAGGAGATAAGAACAAATGAAACTTGCATTACAACTCGCCCATAAAAACCTGATTGGGTCTGGTCTTCGCACCTGGCTCAACGTAGGGGTGCTTTCGCTTGCTTATGTAGTGATCATTCTGTATAACGGGATGATCGACGGTTGGAATCAACAGGCCAAACGCGATAGTATTGCATGGGAATACGGGAAGGGGCATTTACTGCATGCGGATTATGATCCTTATGATCCGTTTACTTTACAGGACGGGCATGGGAAGTTGCCCAAAGGCAAGTCCCAAAACCTGACGCCGATTTTGATTAGACAGGCATCTATTTATCCGCAAGGGCGGATGATCTCTGTTTCCTTAAAAGGAATTGCAACCGAACAAAGCACCTTAAAACTGCCAACAAATTTCCTTAAAAAAAGTAAGGCCTCTATTCCCGGAATTATCGGGGAACGAATGGCAACATCGGCAAACTTAACTGAAGGCGATCAGGTGTTGCTGCGATGGCGCGATAAAAACGGCACTTTTGATGCTGCTGATATTACCATTGCCGGAATTTTTGATACGGATGTACCCACGGTAGACGGCGGACAAATTTGGATCCCAATAGAAAAACTCTGGGAAATGACGGGTCTTACAGAACATGCCACCATGTTCATTGCCGGAAATTCCTATCAGCACGAACTGCAGGAAGAATGGAATTTCCGAAGTCAGGAGGATCTGTTAAAAGAACTCAACGACATTATTGCCATGAAGAAAATAAGTGGCTCTATTATGTATTTCTTGTTGTTGGCCATTGCCCTTTTGGCGATTTTCGATACACAGGTATTATCCATCTTTAGAAGGCAGAAAGAGATTGGCACCTATATTTCTTTGGGGATGACCCGCTGGCAGGTGGTCTGGCTATTTACCATTGAAGGCAGTATGTATAGTATTCTGGCGACCATTTTAGGCAGTATTTACGGTATTCCGCTGTTCGTCTATTTGACAAAAAAGGGTATCGGCATGCCTGTAGCCTCCCAGGATATGGGCATAGCGGTAGCGGAACGTATTTTCCCTGTATATGGGATTGGATTAATACTAAGCACGATTGTACTGGTTGTAGCATCAGCGACACTCGTTAGCTTCCTACCCGCGCGAAAAATTGCTAAAATGGATCCTGTCGATGCGTTGAAGGGGAAGTTACAGTAAAAGTTTGTGCGTTTTGGGAAGTGCATAAAAAGTGAATGAATAGAGAAGTTATGAGTAGATTTTATAAAAATCCAAAAACACAATAATCATATTAGTAATGAAACAAGCAATGCAGTTGGCATTCAAGAATATTATGGGCGCAGGGCTTCGCACCTGGCTTAATGTATTAGTGCTTGCCTTTACCTTTGTGGTCATTATTTTCTACAAAGCTTTTTTAGAAGGATGGAATCAACAGGCCGAAAAAGATGCCACAGAATGGGAATACGGATTCGGGCAATTACAACATGCCGACTACGACCCTTATGATCCCTTTACCTTATTGGATGGTCACGGGATTTTGAATAAAGATGAGCAAAAGGGATTGGAGCCACTGTTAATCAGACAGGCTTCCATCTATCCGGATGGGCG
>JBDNAQ010000018.1:0-11353 GCA_039768345.1 Flavobacteriaceae bacterium | reverse complement strand
TCAGAACGTAGCTTCTTATCTGGCAAAAGACATGCAAATCGACTGGCGGATGGTCGCTGCCTGGTTCGAATCGCTTTTGATCGATTACGATGTTCACAGCAATTACGGGAACTGGATGTACGTGGCCGGAGTAGGCAACGATCCCAGAGACCGAAAGTTCAATGTAAAACTTCAGGCCGAACGCTACGACCCACAGGCAAAATTCAGGAACCGCTGGCTTCAAAAAACGCTATTCTGATGAAAACCTTAAGACTTATCCTGGGAGACCAGCTTAACGCCGATCACTCGTGGTTTCAGGAAGTTGACGATAAGTATTTATATGCCATGTTCGAGATGAGGCAGGAAACCGACTATGTACGGCACCACATCCAGAAAGTGATCGGCTTTTTTGCTGCCATGAGGAGTTTTGGGGCCAGTATGTCGGCTGCCGGACATCAGCTGATCTACTATAGAATAAATGATAAACAAAATGAGCAGGATCTTGCCGGGAATATCAAAAAACTGGTGGATGAACATCAAATAGAGAGATTTGAATATCTCCTCCCCGATGAATACCGACTCGATCAGCAGCTAAAGGACATTTCATCATCGTTGGATATCCCGGCCGCAAGCCATGATACAGAGCATTTCTATACCACCAGAGATGAACTCGCTGATTTCTTCCAGGGAAAAAAGCAATTTTTAATGGAAAGCTTTTACCGCCAGATGCGAAAAAAACACGATGTGCTGATGGAAGGCAATCAGCCAGCAGGTGGGAAATGGAATTATGACAAATCGAACCGTAAAAAATGGAACGGAAAACCGGAGATCCCAACAGCGATATGCTTTGAAAACCATATTGGTGAAGTGCTACGTGATATCGAAAATTCCGGCATCGAAACCATCGGCCGATTTGAAGGAAGTAATTTCCCCTATCCGATAAACCGGAAGCAGGCCCTGGAACAACTCGATTATTTCTGTACTTATTTATTATCTCATTTTGGTGATTTCCAGGATGCCCTACATACAAATGAAGAATTCCTCTTTCATTCGAGGTTGTCTTTTGCCATAAACACCAAAATACTAGATCCCAAAACGGTGGTCAACCGGGTACTCGACCATTATTATGAAAACAAAGGTTCGATTGAGCTATCTCAGGTTGAAGGATTTATACGCCAAATCATTGGCTGGCGTGAGTTTATGAGGGGTATTTACTGGAAAGAAATGCCGGGATATGCCCAAAAGAATGCTCTCGATAATCATCAACCCTTGCCCGATTTCTTCTGGACCGGTAAAACCAGGATGAATTGTCTCTCACAAACCATCAATAACAGCCTTGATAATGCCTATGCGCATCATATACAGCGACTCATGATCACAGGGAACTTCGCTCTGCTCATACAAATTCATCCCGACCAAGTTGACCGATGGTACCTCGGTATTTATATCGATGCTATCGAGTGGGTTGAAATTACCAACACCAGAGGGATGAGTCAATATGCTGATGGAGGAATTATCGCGACCAAACCCTACGTTTCCTCATCCTCGTACATCAATAAAATGGGGAATTATTGCAGGGATTGCCCCTATGACCGCACACGAAGAACCGGAGATAATGCCTGCCCGTTTAACAGTCTGTACTGGAACTTCCTCGACGAAAAAAGAGATAAACTCCAGAACAACCCCCGGATGGGCATGATGTACAACCTCTTAAAAAAGGTACCCGACACCGAAATGGAGGACATCCGAAAAAGAGCCGGTGAAATCATAAAAAAACCCGATACCTTTTAACGTGATCTTCCAATGAGTAAAAGCAGGCCCGGCATACAAGATAAAGACAGGATAATCGAGATGGCATGGGAAGACCGCACCCCTTTTGATGCTATTGAATTGCAATTCGGACTCGCTGAATCTGAAGTCATCCGACTGATGCGCCGTAAACTCAAACCGTCAAGTTTTCGTCTTTGGAGACAACGGGTCCAGGGCCGTAGCACCAAACATCTCAAAAAAAGGCCTTTTGCAGAAGGGCGGTTTAAATGCAGTCGGCAGCGTTCCATCAGCCAGAATAAGATCAGTAAGAGAAAATAGCCAGCAATTCTTAATCGCAGCTAAGTACTATACAATTTTTGTTTAATTTTTAACATTTATCATTAAACATTATAGTTATTTTTATACCGGGAAAAGAAGGTAACGCATCACCCTTTAAACTTAAAATAATGAAAATTACAGACAGCGCTTTAGACGCTTATCTTGCCACCGAAGAATTGATCAAGGGTCTTACGCACGATGAGATCGGAGACGACCACCTGTATACAGGATTGGAAACCCCTATGAAGAAGAATGCCTTCGAGCTCAGCGATGCCCAGAAAAAAGAAAGTATTGCCCAATTATTTGCTCAGATCATGGATGTTATGGGTCTCGACCTGAACGACGATTCATTGAGAGGTACCCCGAAAAGGGTCGCAAAGATGTATATCGATGAAATTTTCTCAGGGCTCAATCCGAAGAACAAACCCGAGATTGCACTTTTTGAGAATAAATATCAGTACAACCAGATGCTGGTCGAAAAAAATATCACCTTCTACTCCAATTGCGAACATCATTTTGTACCAATAGTAGGGAAAGCCCATGTGGCCTATATTTCATCGGGAAAAGTTATCGGGCTGTCCAAACTCAACCGGATTGTTCAATACTATGCCAAGAGGCCTCAGGTTCAGGAACGACTCACCAATCAAATCGGGACAGAACTACAACAGCTTCTGGAAACCAAAGACGTGGCAGTTATTATAGATGCCAAACACTTATGTGTATCTTCGAGAGGTGTTAAGGACGACAGCTCTGCCACGGTGACATCATTTTATGGTGGCAGTTTCGAGAATCCGACTAAAATTACCGAGTTACAGCAATATATAAACGGCGGAGCCTGATGAGAATGATAGATTCCATGGTTACGAAATCCTCAACTAAAACAATGAGCAATCAGACTATTTCCATCTACGATATTGAGATGAAAACCCTGGAAGGCAACACCCTGAAATTTTCAGAATTCCGAGGAAAAAATATCCTGGTGGTTAATGTAGCCTCCAAATGCGGATTTACCGGGCAGTATAAATCTCTTCAGGCCCTTAGTGAAAAATACAAGGAAGATTTGATAGTCATAGGAACCCCCTGCAACCAATTCGGCAAACAGGAACCTGGCAATGCCACTGCGATCCGTTCATTTTGCAACATCAGATATGGGGTAAGCTTTCCTTTGACGGAAAAAATAGAAGTCAAAGGTCCAGGACAGCACCTTTTATATCAATGGCTTACCAAAAAGACACTCAATGGCAGGAAAAATGCAACTGTACGCTGGAACTTCCAGAAATACCTGGTAGATAAAGAAGGTAATCTGGTTGACGTCTTTTACAGCACCACTTCTCCACTCAGTCATAAGATCACCCAGCACTTATGATAGGGAGCCATTCGCGGCCCGCTATCTGTTAAACACTATTTTTCTGGTTCCCCTACAATAGCTAAAAAACATTTTTTAGGCTATATGTTACTAATCCTGAAAATTTTAGGTGGATTAGCCAATAATTGTAATTTTGTTTATATCAATTGGCAATCAATCTTTTTTTACCCGCGATGCAATCGTTCAGATGTGTTTTATATAGTTTTTTTGTGGCTTCCTTTCTGCTATTTTCCTGTAAGGATGCCAACACCAAAAAAATGCCAGAAACCCAGGTGATGGAGCCGCCTCCTGTGTTTGAAGGAATAACCCATGCCCTGATCAACCCTCCTGTTCAAGTTCTACCACTACCGGCGGATAGCGCAAAGTTTAAAGTCGTGATGAAAACCCTGGACAATGCTGTGATCGAGGAAGAGGGGCAAAAGGCAGAGCTCAATTTTGATTTCGAATCCGCCCTGGAGATCGATGGCCGGCAATACCGATTTCAGCATTTACACTTTCACAGCCCAAGCACCCATTTATTGGAGGGCATCAGCTTCCCGATGGAATTCCATGTGGTAACCCAGCCAGTGGACAACAAAGAGACAGAGGAATATCTGGTCATCGCCACAATGTTTAAAATTGGTGAGGAAAATCCTTTTATCCGTGAAATATTGATACAGTCCTCAGATTTGGGTCGCTCCAAGTCAGAGACCCTGCTCGGGATTCTGAAAGGAGGGCAGGCTATGATTAACAAAACAAATCTGGATATGGAAGGCTTTTACCACTATACCGGCTTTCTGGCCTCCGAGCCTTATAGCAAAAGTGTTCAATGGTATATTGCCCACAGGATATTTGAAGTTTCAGCTCAGCAGATAGAGCAAATAAAAGCGCTCCGGGAGCAGGAATAAGCTTAAGGGCTCGTAGATTCTCCAATCCCCTCTTCACGAAATATCACATCTTGTTCGCCCATGGCCAGAACGACTAGTTTTATATAATCGTCGATGGTTTTGGTCAGATCTATGGGATCGGTGATATCGATCGCCCCCCTCCATATAAGTTCGCGTTCCTTTCCTACACAGATACAATAGAGGGAAGTTTCGGCATGGTAGATCATATATTGATCGTAGTAGGTATCATCATAATAAATGTCCTGATTCGACAGGTAATCATCAGAAAATTTACCATAATAACTATCCAGATCGGCCATGCGTTGCCGGAAACTTTGTTTGCTTTCCGAACCCAGGACCTTGGTGAATAATATGGCATCAAAATCCCGGTCTAACAACACTTGCTCTACCTCGTCCAGTTCTTTTTCTGTCCGGGCAGCATGGGTAAATTCAACATCGAACAGATCGATGCTTCGCACCGCTTCTATATTTCGCTTTGTGAATTGACGCTTCATTTTAGTCTCAAACTTTTCCCGGGCGTCTTCATTTGGTGTCATCCCGACGATCAGTACCTTATAGGCATCAAAAATCACTATATCAGGATTCTTCCAGGTATCTACCAATTGTGCGGAGGAACAAGATAGAAGTACAACTACGATAAGAACAAATGCTTTTTTCATGGGGCTATGATTTAATTCAGCAAACGTTGCTGTTTTTCTTTTTTGATCACCTTCGAAATCAGACTGAATAATCGTTTTTTAAGCCCTCGGTATTCTTCCAAATAGCGATGCATAAGGACCATTAATTCTCTATGTGTTTCCTTATAAGCTCTTTCCATAGCGGGCTGATCTATATCATCGACCATAATATCCAATTGATTTTCGTGGGCCTGAATCTTCTTCATCAAGATCTTAACTTCTTTTTCTGCATCCAGGATCCCTCCTATGATAGCCTTGCTTTTTTCAAAACGACCTGCATCGGCCAACTGAATTGTATAATGCTTTACCAGGCTATTGAGAAAGTCCTGTTCGTCCCGTACAAAATTTAGTTCAGAAAGCCATTCTACGGTTTCTGTGTGCATATCTTCCGGGCTGATCCACTCGATGTAGCGGTGTCTCTTCTCTTTTAATTTCATGGCTATGCTGCTTTAAATTACCAATAATATCATTATCAACATGAAGTTACATCAGTCGGTGGAGTACAGAAATGATCAGGATCAGTCCGATTCTAAGAAGGTGTGCACGTTACCGTCTTTTTTTTCTAAGGATCCCGCTGGAATATTCAAATATTTCGGATTTCAGCATCTGAAATTTTCCTATTACAGCATCTAATTCTACTACCGCTTCCAGGTGTTTTCTTTCTAAATCCGTAAGATCTGGTTCGCCACACTCTATGAGGGTTCCGAGCTCAGATTCGTAACGCAACAGCTTGGTCCTGTAAGCATTTAATTCTTTTTCGAAGGATTCGAGCAAACCGATATACTCCTGTATACGTTCGAACAAATTGGGGGTATTGGGTTCGAATACATCGGAATTCAATAATTTCTTTATAAATACTATTTCGTCTCGCACAAAATGTATTTCGGAAACCCATTTATGGACGTCACTGTATAAACCTTCAATATCCTTTTGCTTTTTAGCCGGTACATCTTCTGTCATAGTATTATCATTTTACGATCCATTAAATCTCAATACATTTTCTCTTAAGGAACCGACCCGTATCAACAGGTCGACTCTCTTATGCCTGGTCGTTCAGGGCCAGGATAGGTATTTTATAGTGGTAGCCGATTTCCTTTACCAAAGGCCTGGAAAGCAGGCTGCTGAATAAATTGTGTTTTCGATTGATAAAAGCTATCATCTGACTATCCCGGCTGCTGACAAAAGCACCGATCCCATTGTGTACATGCCGGTCTTTTAAAACATGAAAACTATTTGGCGTTCCTTCCAGTATGGCTTTAAGTAATTCCCGTTTGTTCCTTTGCTGCCGGCTCAGCTCCCTATTCTTTTCTATATGTAAGACCCGTATTGCCGCATTGTTTATCCGGGCAATCTCGATCAGATGCTGCAACTCTTTTTTCTTGAAATCAAGCTTAAAGTCGGTAGGGAAAACGATTTCGTTCGGAGGTTGGAAGCCATAGTCCTCAGGAATGGTCAAAACCGGACAATTGGTGATCCCTTCCATAAGATTTATGGCATTGGTGCCAAAAATCAGGCTTTCGGCTCCGGTTATGCCCTTAGTACCCATAACGACAAGATCTATATCATTCTCGGCTATAGCGGTTTCCGCAGCATGTAAGAGCGAATTATAGCTGGCGATTGTTTTAAAACGATGTTCGGGGTTTTGGGGATGGAAAGACATGTGTTCTAAAAGCTCGGCAAGCTGCTTTTCAGAGGTAGACTTTGCTGCCTGATATGCAATATCTCCGGGTTCGGGATCGAAGGGACTATCGACGGAATATCCGCTGATCTGGTAGGCATTGAGCAGATAAAAATCGATGGCCACCTCAGCAAATAACTGCATGGCATAGCGGCTGGCGTTTAAGGCCGCTGAAGAAAAATCGGTAGGGATCAATATCCTTTTGTTCATAATTTCAGATCATATTAATGCACCCTATGATCTGGATTTGCCGGCTGGCATTACCAAAAACGGGATGTCAAGACTGAATATCAACTTATGGAACACTGGCTCACGGATCAATTGTGAAAACAAGCCGTGTTCGTATTTTATCATGGTCAGCAGTTCTATGTTGAGCTCGTCGACGAAAGTCCTAATTACACCACTTTTATTAGTAAAATCGGGCATCCAGTGAATCGAATGGTCTATGTCTGTCAGGTATTCCCTGAGCGTATTCAAATTAGTTTTTTGAATCGTACTCAATCGTTCTTCTTCATTGATATGAACAATACGCACCGATGCTCCAGTTAAGGCGGTCAATTCTTTCAGGGGTTGTATAAGACCAGCGTCATAAGGGTGCCTGTAGTCCGTAGCAAATGCTATCTCTTTAGGTATTCTGCATTCGATCTCTTTGGGCACAATGAGCAAAGGGCATTCGCTAATCTCATCGATAGCCTTGGAAACCGTGCTACCTATAAATAAATTTTCAACTATTGCCTTTCCTTTATGCCCCATTACCATGAGGTCAATCTGGTAATGGTCAATGGCCTCATTGGCTATATCTGCAAGATGCCCGTTTCTAGACAAAGTCTTGAACTGATGCAATGGATTGTTCTGATCGAGGTGTATCCTGTGGTATACCTCGTTTAATCCTTCGGCAGACTCCTCAGACAATTGCTCGATCAATGACGGCCGACTTCCGGCAGCCACCTTCTGGCTGATCAGTTTTGTCAATTCGGTATAGGCATTTAGAAGATAGAAATTACACTTTCGCTCTTTGAAAAGTTCCGTAGCAAAGAATAGTGCATTATATGCATTATTGCTAAAATCGGTGGCGACGAGAATATTTTTCATGGTTCACATATTTACTGGTGAGATAAAACCATAAAGGGTATGGAAACATGAAACCCTATTTTTTTAATGATGGGTTCTATAAATAATCGCTCCAGGAAGGTATGTTTATTCTGTACCATGGCCAGTAGATCTACCTTATGCTCTTTCTGAAAATTATTGATGCCTTCGATAATTTCCTGGCTTGGAACTTCATAAAACTCACTATTAGTCGGGGCGAGTATCTGTTCCAGTTTAAATTTATTTTTCTTTTGATTTTCGGTAAGTCCATAGCCAGAAGCAATATGCAGTACATGAATTTTCGAACCGGCCATAGCAGCGAGTTCCAGTAAGGCCGAAAGCTCCTCAGCCTGATAGTCTATTTCAAAATCTGTGGGGAACAATATTGAGGCGGGAGGTGCAAACTGATATACTTCCGGAATGGCCAAGACCGGTATTTTGGATTTCTTGATTACATGTACGGTATGTGTGCCGAGAAAAATCTCTTTGGCTCCACTGGCACCCTGAGTACCCATAACAACAAAATCGGCCTTTTCCTTTTCAGTCATACTCACCACTTCATCGACCAGAATGTTGAACGCTGAATGGGTGATCAGTGTATGCTTCGGATTGCTGAACTCCTGTTGAAGTTGATTTTGAAGTTTATCGAGCTGCTCCTGGGATTCAGACTGGTATATATCGCCCAGACCAATCTGTCCCGGGCTGTGCAATACATATTCGGGCTGATAAACTGCAGGGGTATAGGTATTCATCAAATAAAAAGTACACTCCTGTTCTTCAAACAGCTTTAAAGCATATCTACTGGCGTTTAACGCATTATCTGAAAAGTCTGTGGGTAGAATAATTCGTTTCATGACTTGCGGTTTTCTCCTGGTTACCTCGCTAAATTCTGAAGTACCAGAAATGGTATTTTTATATGTAAACCTATCTTATCGATAGTAGAGCGGTAAAGCATATCCTCGAGATGCGAGTGCCTGGAGTTCACCATGACCAACATATCGATATCTTTATGAACAATGTATTTGGTAATAGCTACCGTTTTATCGTCTTCCTCTGTAGTTTCAAAAGTCAGTTCGGCTTTTTGCAGGCATTCCTTAAGAAATCCCAGGTTATCTTCCTGCCTTAGCGATAGTTTCCTGAGGGGGTTGATATAGAGCATATGAATCGTAGCACGAAAAGACCCGGAAAGTTCGCATAATAGTTTCAATTCTCTTCTTTTATAGGGTACCATATAATCCGATGGAAACAACATTTCTTTTGGGGGGTGGTAAGCATATTCTGCCGGAACGGCCAATACCGGGCACTGAACATACTTCAACACCTGAAGCGTATTGCTGCCAAAGGTGATCTTACGATCGTTGGTCTCACCCCGTGTACCCATAACCACCACATCTATGTTCTCTGTATTTACCAGATCGTTGATCTCATCGGTAAGGGTGCCAAAAGCAGAAATCAAATTGAATTTGTGTTTTGGATTCGGCGAATAGTCCTGAATACGATCGAAGGTCTCTTTAAGGCTTTGCTGTGATTTTTGATAGGAAACTTCCTTAATTTCATCTAAAAAACTTCGCTTCACCACGGTATCCCTACGATAAACCTCATCTGCATAGGCGTGTAGAATATAAAATTCACTTCTCTCGTACTTAAATACCTGACAGGCATATTTTAAAGCGTTAAAAGCGTTTAGTGAAAAATCTGTTGGAACGACCACTTTTCTCATGATTGCTGTTCTTTGGGCCTGATATAAAATTAGTGCCGACTATGACGCCAAACCATGATAAAAATCAGGTGTACAATTGCTGAATTTATTTAATTTCGATTCCGTTCTTAACCTGGAGAAGCTCAGGCTAACCTTATTGATCACTAAATATACTAAGGATGAAAGCATCATTCAAAAAGATCATTGCTGCAGATGTACCCGTACTCATTGATTTCTATGCCGATTGGTGTGCCCCATGCAAAACACTCGCACCCATACTTGTAGAAGTCAAAAAACAGTTAGGAGATACCGTAAAAGTCATAAAGGTCGATGTGGATAAAAACCAAAGTTTGGCCAACAAGTTTCAAATAAGAGGTGTACCAACCA
The DNA here is from genome assembly GCA_039768345.1 of Flavobacteriaceae bacterium. Taxonomy (GTDB): domain Bacteria; phylum Bacteroidota; class Bacteroidia; order Flavobacteriales; family Flavobacteriaceae; genus JAHEJJ01. Next base: position 1,503 of record JBDNAQ010000018.1, on the reverse strand, counting down.
TGGTTTTATTCAAAAACGGGGAGGTGGTCTGGCGACAATCCGGTGTTCTCAGCAAAGAAGCCATCCTTCAAGCCATCCAAACTCAAATCACGGCTTGAAATAAAAATTCGTATTTCTGGTAGACTCATCATTCATGCAGAACCAGGAACGGGATGTCTGTGTGATAACTGATCTCCTCTACTTTAGGTTTGAACAGAATACGTTGATAAAAGTTCAGATTCTTGGCCACCATGGCGACAATATCGATATCCCGACTTTCAACAAAGCACTGTATGGCGGTTTCGAGCCGATTACTGGTCAACGAATGAAAACTGTGCTGTATACCTCTGAGGTAATCGTGCAAATAGTCTTTATTCTCCAACTGCTCTTCGCTGAGATCCTCGCCTTTTTTAGATATATGAACAATCCTGAGCGTAGCATCGTTCATTTCAACAATTTCGACCAGTGTGTCGAGTACTTTAATGTCGTAGGCGATATGATAATCTGTTGGAAATGCAATATCCTTCGGAATTTTATACGAAGCATTTTCCGGAACGGCCATCAGGGGACATTTGACCTTGGTGATGACATCCCCGGTATTGCTGCCTATGGTTACACGCTTTAAACCACTGGCCCCTTTGGTGCCCATTACGATCAGGTCGATCTTCTTATCCTCGACTTCCCGTTTAACGCTCTCTACAAAATAATCATATAAGGCAACGGTAATGAACAAATGATTATTGTTATCTGTATATTCTTTGATTTGTTCAATCAATACTTTTAGTTGTGCCTTGCTTTCCTTAAGCATAGATTCCCTCAGGATAGTCGTTGACGTCCTCACCGAGCTCCCGGCACCCGAATAAGGCGGAATTGGATTAACATGAAGAAGATAGAAGGTACACTTATCATTTTTGAAAAACTCGAGGCAGTATTTCAGGGCATTCCATGAGTTTAAGGAAAAATCCGTTGGTAGTAATATGCGTCTCATAATGGTATCTAAGTTACATGCTCACAAAAATACAGTCATTCTCCCTTCCTGTAAATGACTCTCATCATATAAGCCACCATCATACCTCAGGTTTAACGCATATCCTGAAGACTCTTCATATCGATGATTTTGATGCTCCGATCCTTGATGTCGATAAGACCTTCCTTTTTAAAACTCGAGAGTGTCCTGATCAAGGTTTCCGTGGCCATACCCGCTACCCCTGCAAGGTCGCTTCTAAGTATATGAATATTCCCCTGACCATCTTCCTGTAGTTTATCAGCGAATCTTAAAAGTGTGCTCGCTGTTTTTTTTCTGACCGATCCATAGGCCATTTCCAGGAGCTGTTCTCTGGTTTCAGACAGGTGTTCCGCGAGTAGTTGCAAAAGCTCCATAATTAGATCAGAATTGTGCTCCAGAGCCTTTTTCAACTGTTCTTTGGTAATTCCGGTGAGCTTGCATCCTTCAATGGCAGTAGCGTATTCCCGATAAGGGATATTGCTGGTGAAGCTTGTAAATCCGAAAAAATCATCGGCCTT
>JBDNAQ010000197.1:0-5018 GCA_039768345.1 Flavobacteriaceae bacterium | reverse complement strand
ATCTTATAATCTGAATAGCTGCCGTCTTTCCCTTGAGTATTTACATAATAATCGCCATCCCTTTTAAAAAAACTGCTTTTTACACCATTATGGGTGAACGTAGTGTTGCTGAAATCGCCCCGTATAGTAATGGAATCCGCAATTTTCATAGCCAGGTCATGGTGCGAGTTTTCCCAAAGATCATATTCCTCCTTATGGCATTCAACACAACTTGCAGACCCCACAAAAGATGCATTGTGATAGCTGTCCTTGATTTTTACATATTCTTCCTTTTCAATGCCATTGCAAGCGCAGAGGAGAATTAACAATAATGGGATATGGAATAGAAGGCGGATAGTTTAAATATTTTGCTAAGGCTGCTTAATTTATAGCTAAGATATAAAAAGTAAATCCCCGGATAACATAACCTTAACCCCATTTGATAACAGTTTATCCAGTACGCCATGCTTACCGCCAGGGGTATTCAATAAGACAAGAACTATTTGTTGGGAATGCACTAAAATCTATTACGCTCAATTTCTTAAAAATGAATCGCAGGAATTGTGATACCGCCTCAATTAATTGGAATTCCAGAACCATATTTAGAATCAGTTCATTATTGGATTTTAGATCCTCTAAATAACAATGATTAATCCGTTTAAAAATGATTTTTGCCCTCAGCTTGAATCCGATTAAAAGATTCTTTTGATTAGCTATCGGCTCCCTCGATATAACCATCCACCCCTGGTTCATCAATTCTGGGTTGCTCAAAACCGCTATCGAGCTTCATCAAATAAGGCCGGAGGTTCTTTTTGTATTCATCGACAAGGAAACCCAATAAGGCATCGTTTTTTGCCACCTGGATCACGTATCGCGGTAAGGACTGAATACGACTGCTGTCTAAATACGGATGCACAAAAATGCTGCTGCGAACATAGCATGTTTCAATATCCGGGGTGAAATCGGCAAAAGTGTCCTTACGCTTAATACCACCTGAAATATGCTCAAATTCATCATAACTGCCATTGGCGCGAAATAATATCAGGTTAGACTCAAAGAATATTTCCGAGTTAAAAAACATATAGATTTCGTATACCAATCTGTTTCCGAACGACAATAAGGCAATGCCGATCAAAGAAAAGAATAAACTGGTGAAAAAGTTAAAGGCCCCGTCCTCAATTTGCGCAGTGCTCATCTGATCAAAATTGTTGGCATCTATCGTTGGAAAGATCAAGATGCCAATAAAGATCATCGACAAACCTGCCGCCAATAATACCAACCCCAATTTGTAAACTCTTGATAGTTTCTTTTCGGTTCCTTCATCGTAAGCGGTGGAAATTATACTGGGATTAGACTCAAAAACATTCTGGAAATTAAAATCCCCTTTATGTTTCTGTTCACCGCGCACTTCACCACTTTTATTCTCCTTGTCATAATCATAAGCAAAATACCAGCCTGTATGCTTTTTAAGGATATTCTCGAACTGCTGCTTGACGTTGCTGGGCTGTGTGGCCACCCGTATGGTCTTCAGATCGATATCGGAAATCTGCACGCCGATCCGTTTGCGTTCGGTAAAAACATCTTCGGCAATCTTAAAGGAGATCCAGGCGGTGTATGCGATAACGACGAACAAAAGCAGGATAATAGACAATAAAGCCAGGTTCATCGAAGATCCGCTGGGATTGTAAAAAACGACAATGACAACATAGAGCGCAGTGAACAATAGTAATTTCCGGCCAATTGCATTTTTAGATTTTTGATGTGTCAGATAATCGATCTTTGATGGTTGCCAAAGTGCCAGTAAGACCAAAAGAATTCCCAGGTTAATCCAGAATAAGTTAAACTGGATAATATCAAGGTATCCTATAAAAGCGAGGGCCAGCAACCCAACGACAAGAAAACCAAATAAAGAGACTGGTTTGGATTGGTTGTTGATAAAATTCGTGATCTGAAACGGCACGTAGTCAAATATTTCCGAGAATCCCCTTTTGGAAACCAGTTTAAAGAAAATGAACTGCCAGCTGTTAACATTCCCTTTCTCGGATTTGGTATAGCTAAGATTTTTCGAATCAAATATCTTCATATACTCCTGGGCCAGCCCATAATGGTCTGAAGCCCGCTGGGCTAGAAGATAGTTCACCTTGATATCCCTGGCTACGTCAAAAATATCTTTAAGACTAAAATTGTACTCCTTTAAATATCCTTTCCAAATAGAACGAACACCTATGGTGAGGAACGAAACCGCGGCAATGAGCTTAATCCCGAGTCCTATGTAGTTCTTATCATCCAGATCTGGTTTGACAAGCAAGAGGAATACAATGCCAAATACAAGAGATAATCCGCCTCTTAAAAATGAGGCACGTGCAATTTTTCTAAATGGAAACTGATCTGTCTTCTTCTGAATATGGGTTTGGTCGGCCATTTCTTTAAATTTAAATTTCAAAAAAGACGGGGAAACTTTTCAAATTATAATTAATCTTTCTTATTACCAAAAAAAGATGGAGGTCGGATGTCGGATGTCGGAAGTCGGAAGTTTGAGGTCCGGAGAACCTGGGCCTGGAAACTCACCATCGCAAGTCATTGTTTAGATAAGAGTAGTATATTAGTTCTGATGAAATCCCTAAATTCTCTAATTGTAATTTTCATTTTGTGGGGATCCGGCTTATTTGCCCAGGAAACCAATTACTGGTTCCACAACTTTGGTGCCCTGTCTACTATAAGAGGTGGGATAGAAACAGCAGGGGTACGCAACACTTCTGCGGCCTTTTACAATCCTGGTGCCCTCGCATTTATTGAAGGAGAATTTCTTGAAGGACAGGCCGATGTTGTCACTATAGATGCGATCGATATAAAAGACGCGGGAGGCGACGGAATCGATATCAGTTCTTTTACAGTCAATATCCAACCTTCCATGCTTGCCTATATGAGGCGACTAAAAAAGAACCCCAGAATTGTTTATTCTGTGGGCGGCTTGTCCAGGTACGATTTCAACAATGCTTTTCAAATGAATTACGAACAGCTGGGAAACTACCTCAGCCCTCCTGATCGTACGGATGTATTCCAAGGGCAATTCCGCTATAACAACCGAACCCGGGAAAACTGGATCATAGGCGCTGTGGGTTACAGGCTTTCAGATAGGGTCGGTATAGGTTTAGCCGGAAATATTTTTGTCAAAACCACTGACTTTAGCCAATCCTATACGGCCAATGCATTCCCTGAAGATGAACTGATCGGCAACCCTGAAACTTTTGTGGATCTCGCGTCGCAAGCGGTCCAGGAACGCCTGGATTACCGCGCCCTGGGTTTTATTTTTAAACCTGCAGCAAATTTTGATTTTGATGCACTCAAACTGGGAATTACAGTCAGTCTCCCCGCTATCAATTTGGGCCTTCTAAATAATTTTGCAGAAAAATCGCAACTATCTATCCGTCCTGATCAAATTGTGGATATTATTAATGTTGGCGATGGTAAAAAATCGTATGCAGGAGTCTATAAAACTCCTTTATCCATAAATATTGGCGGTCATTACGACTTCGGAAAATTTGACCTGGCTGTTAGTGCTGAATGGTTTTCTAAAATCGATCGGTACAATATGATCAAAGAGAAAAACAATAGCGAGGATTTGCAATTTCCACCATCCTCCGACCCAAACTTCGCCATCCCGGTCCTTGCCAATAGAAGTGTTTTTAATATAGGTATATCATGGCAAGCAGAGGTTAGGGAAAATTTTGATTACTATGGTAGTTTGAGAACAGATCACTCCTTTTTCGACCAGGACGTGGTAAATACAAGTATGGATTTCACGCCTATTGCCACCACCTGGGACATCTATCATTTTACATCTGGAATCCAGTATTCCGGTCCACGAGCCGATCTCACCCTAGGTTTCAACTATGGTCATGGACGACAGGATGATTATCAGCAATTTGTAGATATGACCGGGGCTTCACAAGAAAATTTCCTTAATGGAGAACCAGATGCCATCTCAAGAGCGCGTTATAATAACTTCTCCATCACCCTGGGTTTTAATTTCAATGTTGACTGGAAAAAAGGCCTGGAAACAGATGATATATAGTTTTCAAAGCTGTCCGGAGCGGTAAATAGAAATTCGGTTAACGACAGTCTTTTCCGATTTTTCTTACAGCTTTAAAATCCCTATCTTTAGAGTAGCAAGACGGGCGGAATCTTATGGGCAAGACTCAGGCAAAATCAACTTTTATCCAGGAGAACTTCTTACTGCAGAATGCGTACGCCCAAAAACTCTATCACGACTACGCTGCTCCATTACCGATTATAGATTACCACAACCATCTGTCTCCTAAATTCATAAGGGACAACCACCAATTTAAAGATATCACTGAAGCCTGGCTGGAGGGTGACCACTATAAATGGAGGGCCATGCGGGCCTTTGGTATACGTGAAAAATATATAACAGGGGAAGTCGGATCATTTGAAAAATTTGAGCAATGGGCTAAAGTGGTTCCTCATACTCTACGCAATCCCTTGTTCCATTGGACTCAGCTCGAATTAAAACGCTATTTCGATATTGATGACTATCTCAATATAAATAATGCCCGACAAATTTTTGATCAGAGTTCCGGTCTATTGCAAGAGTCATCCCATGACACGTTGGGATTACTGGAAAAGATGAATGTAGAGGTGGTTTGTACTACAGATGATCCTTTAGACTCGCTGGAAGATCATCAAAGCTTCCGCAAAGAGGAGATTGGTCCACTACTCCTACCTTCTTTCCGGCCAGACCGGGTCTATACGGTAGAAGATCCCAAGGCATATTTTGATTACCTGCAGGCACTTGAAAACACTTCAGGAATTGCAATCAATACATTTGCCGATCTACTGGCGGCACTTGACAACCGGATCGATTATTTCCATTTAAACCACTGCAGGCTTGCCGACCACGGATTGGAATTCCTTCCCTTTGCCGAAGGAAGCAGATTTAACATAGAGTTCATATTCAAAAAACTCTGGAATCAGGAGGGGCTGTATGAAGATGAGGCTGCCTATTTTAAGTTCGAGGT
>JBDNAQ010000196.1:0-8669 GCA_039768345.1 Flavobacteriaceae bacterium | reverse complement strand
TGTAATAAGCCTGCACGTTTAGCCAGCTTAGGGTTGACCCCTAGTTCGGAAGCCATAACCCCGCAGAGTTTGGCTACTTCCCTGCTGTGTTGTAACAGATTCTGACCATAGGAAGAACGATATTTCATACGGCCGACAGCCCTTATTAATTCGGGATGAAGACCATGGATACCCAGATCGATCACCGTTCGTTTTCCAACCTCAACGATTTCCTGCTCTACCTGTTTTTCTGTTTTACGAACGATCTCTTCGATTCTGGCGGGATGGATCCTGCCGTCTGTTACCAACTTATGTAGTGCCAGCCTGGCCACTTCTCTTCGAACGGAATCGAAACACGATAGTATTATGGCTTCCGGTGTATCATCTACTATGATCTCCACTCCCGTAGCCGATTCCAAAGCTCGGATATTTCTCCCTTCCCTGCCGATGATACGGCCTTTTACATCGTCTGAATCGAGGTTAAATACAGAAACACAGTTTTCTACCGCCTCTTCTGTCCCGATCCTTTGGATCGTATTTATTATGATCTTTTTGGCCTCCTGTTCGGCTGTGAGTTTGGCTTCCTCGAGTGTGGTTTGAACAAAAGCCATAGCATCGGTCTTGGCGGTCTCTTTTAAAGATTCGAGAAGCTGACTCTTAGCATCATCGGCTGAAAGCCCCGAAATAACCTCCAATTGCTGAACCTGATTTTTGTGTAGTTTTTCGAGCTCGGAATGTTTCTTTTCATAATACTCGATCTTATGCTCGACTTGTTTTAGTTTTTGCTCCAGCTGCTCATTGAGCTTGCTTTTTCGTGCAAGTTCATTGCTAACCTGTGATTCTTTGTCTCTGGTTCGCTTCTCCGCCTCAGAGATCTTCTTGTCCTTGTTAATGATTACCTTTTCATGCTCGGCTTTTAATTCGAGGAACTTTTCCTTGGCCTGATATATTTTATCTTTCTTTATTCCTTCTCCCTCGATTTTTGCATCCTTTAAGATCGATGCAGCCTCTTTCTTAGCATTTCCAATGGTCTTTGACGCCTTTCCTTTTTCAAGGAATTTAGCGATAATGAATCCCAGAATTATTCCCCCTATAGCTGCTAAAAGTATACCCGTTGTTAATTCCATAGTTATAAATTATAAGGTTTAGTCCGTTTACACTCCAGACTTTTCAGCTGCCTGCACTGAAAAGAGACCAGAATCTATCCCTTTTCCACAAGACAGCTATGAACTTACCAAGGCAAACTACCACTAGCAATGGGGTATAAAAAAACCCACATTGATGGAGGTTCTGTACAAACTCCGATAAACAGGTTTAGGGCTAACAGCTTGCTCAAGGATCCCTGACTAGAGGGCATGCTTTTACAATCTAAACTCACCCTTTCTAAAGAATTAGTGTTGAGTTCGCCAAAAAATAATTATCAATGTGGGCAGTAATTTAATACTATGTAAAAGAACTTATTTTATACTCAGCTTCGAATTAATCAATTGATCAAGTGACTTCAACCTTTCGGTCAATTCGATATTATCTTCAACTTTATCAATGCCTTTCTGTTCGTACTTCGAGGCAAACTGCAGGGCACACATGGCCAGTACATCTTGCTTGTCGCGAACGGCATAATTTTGTTCAAATTTTTTGGCGAGCTGCTCTATATTTTTTGCGGCTTTACGCAATCCTTCTTCCTGACTCGGGTCTATGGTTAGTGGATAAACCCGGTCTGCAATAGAAAGTTTTATTTTAAGCCTTTCCGCCATATTCGCTATCCGAACTATTCAGAAAGTTGGGTTATACAATGGTCCAATTCTCTGATCAAAGTGTTTATTTTAAGCTTCGCTTCTGTTTTATTGTTATCACTGCCCAGCATACTATTTGCCAGTTTTAGGGATTCGTATTTCTCCTCCCACAAAAGGACAGAGTTTTTAGTGAGATCGCGATCGTCCTTAACGGATTGGAGCTCATCTTCCAGGCGCTGGTTAGCAAGGCTTAGCAACTCCAGTTTATGCAATAACTTGCTTACTTTGTTTTCCAAGGAATCGACAATCTCTCCCAATTCACTCATTTGCAAATAATCATGCGTTATAGACAAAGTTAACACAGATCATACGACTTCGCAACAGTTTTTTGGATTATTATTGAAGTATCACTTTAACAGAATACCCTCTTCTGACTGCAAGCAAATATTTATTGATGAAATGATTGGTCATCCGGTACAAGACTTGAACTAAAGATTGTTATACATCGAATTGATAAGAGCCCGATGACCCGCACGCCTGCTTTTCATGTATCCGAAATCGATTAAAATTCAATTGCTCCTATAGACTGTTTTATCGTTTCATTACTATTATTTAATTTCGCACCAACCAAGATGCTATGAGATTATACCCCATTAGTCTGCTTCTGCTTTTTATAAATTCCCTGTGGAGCCAGGCGGAATACCCCAAGGATGCTTTCAGACCCCCTCTGGATATCCCACTTATCCTCGCTGGTACTTTCGGAGAATTGCGCTCTAATCATTTTCATTCCGGGATCGACATTAAAACTCAACAACGACAAGGCTTGCCTGTATATGCTATCGCAGATGGTACGGTTACCAGGATTAAAGTATCGCTCTGGGGCTATGGAAAAGCCCTATACCTGGCACATCCAGACGGTCATACTTCGGTATACGCGCATCTTCAGAAATTTTCACCACAAATCGAGGCCTATATCAAACGCCTGCAATACGAAAGAAGATCTTTTGAGGTAGAGGTATTTCCCGATTTTGGCGAATTGAGTGTTAAAAAAGAAGATTTGATCGCCTATTCGGGCAATACTGGTGGATCTTCGGGGCCTCATTTGCATTTTGAAATCAGGAATAGTATCTCAGAAAAACCGGTTAATCCCCTTCTGTATGGCTTCGAGGTGCGCGATGCTACAAGCCCTATTCTTCAGGAACTCTATGTTTATCCATTATCAGCAGAGGCACAGGTAAACCAAAGTCGGGAGAAAATACAACTCAGTTTTACCAGACAGACAGATGGTACCTATCTGGCAGATAAAGTAAGTGCATTGGGAAGCATAGGCTTTGGGGTAGTATCTTACGACCGGCAAGACCTGGCAGCCAATAAAAACGGGGTGTTTTCTGTAAAACAGATAGTTAACGGAAAAGTCTATTCCGAATTCGATTTTGAGTCATTTTCATTCAAAGAAACCCGTTATATCAATACGCTGATCGACTATGAGCATTTTAGCAGCTCTCGCAAGCGTATCCAACGATGTTTTAAAGTAAGTGGCAATAAACTCGGAATCTATAATAAGCTTTTCAACGATGGTAAGATAATAGTAAACGAGGGGATGAGTTACAAAGTACGTATCGAAATCGCCGACCTGCATGGGAATACAACAACTCTGAACATTCCGGTAGAAGGCCATAGAGAGGAGATCAGGAACGAATCGATCAACAGGACTACAAACCGCTTACTTATTGCTCAGCGCCCTAATAATTACAAACTGGGCAATGCTACCGTATATTTTCCCGCCAATACTTTCTACGAGGATTTTTATATCGATCTCAATCAACAATCTGATACGCTGAAGATACACGACAACAGCATCCCTGCCCACCGGAAATTTACAGTTAGTTTCGATGTGAGCCGCTTTACCAGAGATGAGCGATCCCAAATGTTTATCGCAAGACTCGATAAGCATTTAAAGCCAAATTATATGTCTACCTACAAGCGTGATTCAAATTTTTCGACCAGGACACGATCTTTGGGCACATTCACTTTAGCCCGTGATACAACTGCACCAAAAATCCGGGCCAAAAATTTTAAGAACAAGCAATGGCTTACCAACTACAGATATTTAAGTCTCCATATTTCTGATGATTTAAGCGGTGTTAATACATATAATGCCACCTTGAACGGCGAATGGATCCTGATGGAATATGAGCCAAAAACCAGCACACTCACCTATAATTTTGATGATAAAATCCTGGAACGTAAACAATGCGAGTTGAAAGTTACCGTTACCGATAATGTAGGGAATACCACTACATTTGAGAGTAGCTTTTACAGAAATTGACCTTTTGAAGCGTCCTGTCCTATTATTTTTACTGTTATTCATCTGTCCTGTATTGACCGTTCAAGGGCAAACGGCCACTATTACCGGTATTATTCTGGACGAGGAACAAAAGCCTCTGCCCGACGTTCATATCACCAGCGGCCCCTTTGGTAGTTTTTCTGATGAAACAGGCTTCTACCTCATTCAGGTTAGCTCAGACAAAACAATAAGTGTACGTTTTACTCATGTAGGCCATAAAAGTATAGTCCTGGAAAATATCATTCTCACCACCAACGAAACTTTTTCCTTCAGTCCGGTTATGAAAACCAAGGTGGTACAAGTAGATGGCGTAGTGGTAACCCCAACCGGGGAGCGCAGTATAGAAGGTATTACAACATTTCCGCCTAAGACGGCCCTCAACATCCCTGGCGCTAATCCCGGGGTGGAGAATGTACTTAAGCTACTGCCTGGTGTGTCGTCGAATAACGAATTGAGTACACAATACGCAGTGCGTGGTGGGAATTATGATGAGAACCTTGTATATATAAACGGAATCGAGGTATACAGACCTTTTCTAATACGGTCAGGACAACAGGAAGGATTAAGTTTTGTCAATAGTTCCATGGTACAAAATCTGGAATTCTCATCAGGGGGATTTCAGTCCCGCTACGGCGATAGACTTTCATCGGTTCTCGATATTACCTATAAGAATCCTTCACGATTCGGTGTTTTTATCGAGGGTAGTCTACTAGGCCTGAATGGTACGGTGGAGACCATTTCCAAAGACCGTAGTTTTTCCTCTGTAAGCGGCGTGCGTTACCGGGACAATTCACTATTGCTGGAAAGCCAGCAGACAAAAGCTAATTACAATCCGCGCTTTACAGATCTGCAGACCTATCTTACATGGAGACTATCGAATCGATTCCACTTGAATTTTCTGGGAAATCTATCTCAAAATGTCTATCGAAATGAACCGATAACACGACAGACCAATTTCGGAACTATCGATAATCCACAGGCCTTACTTGTTTTCTATGAAGGACAGGAAGACAATACTTATTCTACAGAATTTGGCGCGCTGAAAGCAGACTACTTTGTAAATGACCGACTAACATTAAATTTCACCTCCTCGCTGTACCATACTGTTGAGGAAGAATATTCTGATGTGATCGCCCAATATGAGCTGGGACCGGTTAATACAGATTTGGAAAGTGAAACCCTTGGTGAATTAACTTCTACCAGGGGGGTGGGAACACAATTTAATCGTTCTCGTAATGATCTGGATGCTTTGATCTTTAACCTTGGGCATCGTGGAAAGCTCGCCATCGATAGTCGGGTTATAGAATGGGGACTCAAATATTCCAATGAAGATTTCAGGGATAGAATAAGAGAAGCTGAATTCATTGATTCTGCCGGATTTTCTATAAGACCTCCGCGTCCGGAATTCACCAACAACCAACCCCTGGAACCTTTTACAGCCCCGCTGGTACCTTTTGAGGGGATTTCTGCTCAGAACGAAGCAAATACCAATCGCATTTCAGGTTTTTTACAATACAGCGATCTCCGAAAATGGGGTGAAAACGACTTTTACTACAATATCGGAATCAGGGTACAACACTGGTGGGTAGGCGGGCCTCAGCTAAGCACTTCTTCACATACCATCTTTAGTCCGAGGGCCCAGTTGGCCATAAAACCCGATTGGAAAGATGATATGCTTTTTAGAGTATCGGGTGGTGTATATCAACAACCCCCATTCTATCGCGAAATGAGAGACCGGAACGGAGAAGTACAGCCAACGGTAAAAGCGCAGCGTTCCTACCAGGTCGTATTGGGACATGAATACAGTTTTACACTTTGGAACAGGGCATTTAAGCTTACCAGTGAAGCATATTTCAAAGATCTGGACAGGGTAAACCCTTATACGCTCGAGGACGTTAGAATACGCTATGCTGCCAATAATAATGCCGTTGCGTATGCCTATGGGGCAGATGTAAGAATGAACGGAGCATTCGTGCCCGGAACCGAATCGTGGGTAAGTCTGGGTTATCTTAAAACTGAGGAAAATATCGATAATCGGGGATATATATCAAGGCCGACGGATCAAAGACTACACGTAGGTATACTCTTCCAGGACTATATTCCGGCCGTACCCAGTCTGAGAATGTATCTGAACCTTGTATATAACACCGGATTACCCGGCGGATCTCCCAGCTACGCTGATCCTTATGAATTTCAGAATAGATTAAGAGATTATAGAAGGGCTGATTTAGGAATTTCATATATTTTTGTGGATGCTGAAAACCGGTACCCGGAAAATCATTGGCTGTATCGTTTTAAGGAATTGGTCTTAGGTTTCGAAATTTTCAACCTCTTCAACAATCAAAACGCTATCACAAATACCTGGGTGAGAGATGTGGACAGCAAGCAACAGTTCGCTGTCCCTAATTTTATGACATCGCGGGTGTTGAATCTGAAATTCAGTATGCGCTTTTAGCTGAGAATATGATGCGATTATTTTTCTTTTGTTTGACCATGTTAATTATAGGGCCTCTTTTTGGTCAAAAAGGCCTTTATGAAAGTAATCGGTTCGATGAGCTGAGCAGTAATCATCAGATACTTGCTATAATCCCCTTTTTTACCTCTCTGGAATTGGAAAATTTCAACTCAAGGGAAGAGGCGAGAAGACTAGAGGAAACTGAGGGATATGCCGTACAGGACGCCCTGGAAACTTATTTTGGCCGTGGAAATAAGAAGAAAAAGTTTTTGGTTGACTTCCAGAACACCAAAAACACCAACGCCATCCTCGCTCAGCATAAAATTACCTATGCCAATATCGACACCTATACCATTAAAGAATTGAGCAAAATTCTCGAAGTTGATGGTATCATCAGTGGCAATCTGGATCTCAATATTCAATTATCTAAAGGGATACCGGCTGAATTTAGTTTTCTTGACTATTTTCTGGGTGATTCGAACTACGGACGGATTGGTATAAAGATCAGTGATGGCCGTACTGGTAAACTTTTATGGAAATATGAAAACGAGATCACAAAAAAATCCGGAAAGAATACCAATGACCTCATCGACAAAATGATGAAAAAAATGACCCGGAAATTTCCCTACGACAAGGAAAGGCAGAAAACCAAAAAACGAAAGACGTCTTAGTTCGAAGCGAATTCCTTTAATACCCCTATCACATAATCCATCTCCTCAATCGTGTTATATACAGAAAAGGAAAAGCGCAACGAAGGTTTTTTCAATTCTTCATCGGGCAGGATCTCCCTGAGTACATGAGATCCCTGGTCACTACCCGATTGGCAGGCACTGCCTTTAGAACAGGCAATCCCTTTCAGATCGAGATGAAAAAGCAAAATCAAAGCCTTTTCTTCGCTAAAGGGCAGACAAACATTAACTATGGTATATGTGCTCTTTTTCAGATCTGAGGAGGCACCATTGAATTTGGCATCAGGAATTTCTTCCCTGAGTTTTTCTATAAAATATTTTTTTAAGCCCTCGATATGGCGTTGCTCTTCCTCCAACTCCTGATAGGCCATAACAAAGGCCTCTTCCAGACCAACTATATTGTGAAGAGCTTCGGTTCCTGCACGTAATCCCCGCTCCTGTGCTCCGCCAAAAATCAATGGATTTAACCCAGAATTCTTGCGGATATAAGCAAAGCCAACTCCCTTTGGTCCATGAAATTTATGCGCTGCCGCAGTCATAAAATCGATAGGGATGCTCTGTACATCCCAGCTATAATGACCGATAGATTGCACCGTATCGGAATGTATCAGTGCGCCATATTCCTTCGCCAGCTTGCAGACCGCATCGATGTCTATCATATTTCCGATCTCATTATTGATGTGCATAAGGCTGATGAGCGTATTGGTATTATTCGATTTAAGGAGCTGCTCCAAATGCGCTAGATCCGGACTACCTCCTTCATCCAGATCAACGTATTCAATATTGATGGAATAATCCTTGGCCAGTTCCTCCACAGTATGAAGTACCGCATGATGTTCAACCTTCGAGGTGATAATGGTTTTCACCCCGATATCACGGACTGCCCCACGAAGTATCATATTATCTGCCTCTGTGCCTCCCGAGGTAAAGATAATCTCAGAAGGATGGGCGTTTAATGTTTTGGCAATAGTTTTCCTGGCCTTCTCGATAGCGGTTTTAGCCGGCCTTCCAAAGGCATGAGTAGAAGATGGGTTGCCATAGTGGTGGGCTAGTGTCTCCTGCATTTTATCGATAACACTGGGACGAACACGGGTGGTTGCCGCGTTGTCGAGATAGACTTGGTGCATTGGCTTTAAGTCGTTTGAATGAATTTTTCAAAATTAACCGAATTTATGCTAAAATCCTCTAAAAATAGAAGGAATCCGCTAGGTAATTCAATTGAAATTCATTTAAATTTGGGGCATGTTTCGAAGCTCCCTGCTGCTGTTTCTTCTCTTTCTCGTCTCTTGCGACGATGGAGACCTCCAAATCGAGACGATCGATTTCAATAGTGCAAACATTGAGTTCTGCGAGTCTATTACCGATCTAAGTAGCACATTCTTTTTTAAACTCAATCCGAATGAAGCCTTAATTCTGGAACTGCAAAGCGGCATTTTAAAGAATGAAGTGTCAGATGGGGCGATAAC
>JBDNAQ010000195.1:0-5573 GCA_039768345.1 Flavobacteriaceae bacterium | reverse complement strand
CAATATTCATTTGAAATATGAATCTAATCAGACAAACCAACCGCATCGTAAACAACCACTTTTTCCCAGAGATGATTGGCTTCTTCGATGAATTGCAGATGAACATCTTCGACTTGATAAGCCTCCTGGGCCTCTGCAGATTCGAAGGTAACCAACAGATTATAGGTAAAAGAATCATCAACAACATCCCGTATTGCTTTTGGCGCGGTTCCGATGTAGTTGGTCTTGGTGTACTTCGATTTTTTTAACAATTTCCTCAGAGCGGTTTCAAAATCTTGTCGGTCTGTCGCGTTATCCGGATTTTTCAACCAAAAATATACGCTATGGACAAAGTTGGGATCAAAATCATTGGCTGTTGTTACATCCTGAGAAAATCCGAATTGTGTTGTCATGGCAGCAAAGAAAATTATAATGATCTGTTTCATAATGTTAACTCTATTTACGTTCCTTAATTTTTTGCGCTATCAGCCGGTCTTGCTCATCGAGTTCCAGTGCCGAATAGTCGAGCTTCCACCCTATGGTCTCCACTAGCTTTTCCATTATCAATACGGCTTCCATGGCCTCACGCCTAGCTGTTTCCATAAGGCCGCTTTCAGGGATCTTCTCCTGGATATGGCTCTTGGCCTCCTTGTTCAAGGCTGTGAGGTCATCGGGGGTAAAAGCATTGAACAGTCCGTTTTTAATATCGTAAAACTCCAATTCCGGTTCGATGGAAAGGATTTCTGGCTGAGGGAAATTCGTCAATAATATTTTTCTGTTAGCCGTGTCGGCATGCATCAGTATTCTTTTTAGGTCGAACCCAATACGCGCTTTGGCGTTGATCACGATAAGGGCCTTTTTTTTACTGCTGATCAGACTCATAAAATGCTCCCGTGTACTTTCGTATTTATAAATCTCTGCGAAGTCACCCTCCACTGTTATCAACTGACATACCTTTTTCATTCGCTCCAGTAATACTGTCGATTGATGCTTGGTAAGATCTTTGCGTTGTTTCCTTCTAAAAAAAGAATACATCCAATACATCAGGATCGCTCCCAAAATAAGTCCCAATACAATTTCAAAAAGGCCTTCCATGCTTTGGTGTTAATTTATCTTGCCTCATTTAATCATCTAATACCTGATACAAAACCGGCCTGCTGGGGCTCGCATCATTCTCAAAAGGTGCCATTTGCAGATCTAAGATATAAGTACCGTCCTTTATTCTGTTGGGTACAAAGATCAATTCTGTAATGGTAGCCGAACTCCTTGTTTTAACTGCCGTGTTCCAAAAGGCCTTATGTGCTAAAAGGGCTCCATTATCACTTTCGCGGTCTACTGATGGCAGGTCTACCAATAGGTGTTCGATGTTGCGTTCTGCAATAAACTCTGCGGTTTGTTCTAAAAGATAAGGCGGATTAGTTCCTGTATAATCCCGATCCATTTTCTCTGCCAGGTTTGGAAGCGTCCTTATGATCAGCGCTTCCCGTTTCTTGTTCCCGAGTGCATATTTCAGCTGCTTTTTTGAAATAATAAAATCTTCCTGATACTTCTCAGGCGCAATTGTTACCAATTCAGCCAGGTAAAAATAACGCAAAAGTGTTTTGTTTACAGACTGTACATTTTTGCTGATATGACCAACGGATTCTGTATGTGTTCCATGGGCGTGAGGGTTGAAGGATATATCGTTGAAGTTCACCGGCGCTCCCTCCTCTACGCTGTATACAGCATCACCTTTCTTAAAGGGTTGAATCACCGGGCTATGCTTACCCCAAGCCCTCACATTTGAACTATTTCCCCTAAGGGGAATGGAAATATCCAGCGGATTTCCGAGGTCTATTCTATACTTTCTATGACTTGATTTTATCTCTGCTATCATCTTAGGTCTGAATATCCGGCAAAACGCTATTGGACCATCTATTTTTCTAAAATAAGCATAAATAGATGGGAGGCAATTCCGTCGGCTAAAAACTTTCCTTTTTTGGTAATTCGGAGGACGTCGCCTTCCAGTTCAAGCAGCTGATCGTTAAGGTATTCTTCGGATTGCTGTAGTAAATATTTTTGATAAGAAGATCCGAAATCGTCCCGGAGCTTTCCGAGCGATACTCCCCAGACTGTCCTGAGACCTGTCATAACATACTCATTATAGCGATCCCTTTTGCTGAGTTTCTCCTTTTCAGACGGAAGAATATCTCTATGGAGGCTGTTGATGTATTTAGAATTATTGGACACATTCCAGGATCGATTAAAGCCATCATAGGAGTGTGCTGATGGGCCGATACCAACATATGATTTTCCCTGCCAGTATGCCGTATTGTTCCTGGAAAAATAACCGGGTTTACCAAAGTTTGAGATTTCGTAGTGGACATATCCGTTTTTTTCCAATTCATCGATGAGCAAATAAAACTGCTCTTCTACCTGCTGTTCATCGATCTGCTGAATCAGCCCCTTGTCTATAAAAGATCTCAGCGCAGTTCGTGGCTCTACGGTGAGCGCATAGGAGCTGATATGCGGTAAATTGTATTCTAACGCCCATTCCAAATTTTGTCGCCAATTTTGGATGGTCTGATTGGGGATACCGTAGATCAGGTCGATGGAAATATTCTCAAAATGTTCTTTGGCCATCTTCAGCGAATGGTGAGATTGATTGGATGTATGCGCCCGGTTCAACAGTTTTAGATCTTCTTCAAAAAAGGACTGGATACCAATACTCAGGCGATTGATCTCTGTCGAGGCCAGGCCCGAGATTTTATTTCGGTCAAGATCATCCGGATTAGCCTCGAGGGTAATTTCTGCGTCCCTGGAAAGTGCATAATTCTCCCGTACACAATCGATGAGTCTAATTATTTCACCTGCTTCCAGTAAAGAAGGAGTGCCCCCACCAAAATAGAGCGATGAAACCTCCTGTCCGCTAAGTTCTTCTGCCCTTAATTCCAATTCCTTTTGTATTGCCGATAGCATTACTTCCTTCTTCTTCAAACTGGTTGAAAAGTGAAAATCGCAGTAATGACAGGCCTGCTTGCAGAATGGTATGTGGATATAGATGCCTGCCATGTTTTTATTTCAAAATAACTATCAAATATGAAAAACTAAAGGCGAGAAAAATGTATCCGGCATACGCGAAGAAAAATACCAGGATTGATTTTATGCTAACCCAGAAAGGTCGATCCTGAAAAAGCCGTATCATGGCATAAACAAAGTATACCCCCATGAATAGAATGGCCAGGTATTGAATCTTTTGGTTGATAAATTTTATATAGAAAATATTAAGTGTTGCGAGTATAGAATAAATTCCGTTGAGGTAAAAAGATACCGCTACATATTCTGTAAACATATATTTCCTGTAAAAAAAGGCCTTGAGCATCAGGCTCATTGTCAGGACAAAGAAGAAGGCCAGACTATTGATATTCTGAAACATAAAATCCCTGGCTTGGGTCAGGGTATCCGGATCAACCTGCTCTATAGTCGATTGATCAAGATTGATTTCACCACGAATTTCAAATCCGATCGCCCATCGTAAAAAAAGATAAACGGCAGTGGTTAAAATGAAAAAAGAAACCGGCTTGTAATACTTTTTCCGCTTTCCTCCGAGATACTCCCTGAATAACTTACCCGGATCGACGACCAAGTTTTTAATTGTTATAACAAGAGGAGCACTTATAGAAAACAGATTGTCGGCCAGATCTTCAAAGGTTTCTTTCATGGTCACCTTATGCACCGAAGACCGTTGCCCGCAGTACGCACAATATTTTGTGGTAGTCACTTGCCCGCAATTATTGCAAAAACTCGATTTGGGATCCATTGATTATTATTTGACACGACCAGCATTCTGCTTAACAAAGCCTTCCCATCCTGAATACGATTTGCCGATATCAACTTTTCCCTCGTTGTAGAAATGGCAGACCGCTGCAGCCAGTCCGTCTGTACTGTCCAAATTCTTTGGAAGGGATTTTAGTTTCAATGTCGATTGCAGCATTTTTGCCACCTGTTCCTTACTGGCATTACCATTACCCGTAATCGCCATTTTTATTTTTTTTGGAAGGTATTCCGTGATCGGTACCTGCCTTGAAAGTCCGGCTGCCATGGCCACTCCCTGAGCCCTGCCCAGTTTTAGCATCGATTGTACATTCTTCCCGAAAAATGGTGCCTCGATGGCAATTTCATCCGGGTGATGGGTATCGATGAGCTCCAGGGTACGCTCAAAGATCATTTTTAGTTTTATATAGTGGTCCTTGTACTTTTTCAACTGAAGTTCATTCATCTGAATAAATTCCATTTGCTTCCCGCTCACTTTGATCAGTCCGAAACCCATTACGGTGGTTCCCGGATCGATCCCTAATATTATTTTTTCTTTAACGGGTTTCATATGGTTAATTGGTGTTGAGCTCAATCGGAATCCTGAATTTGGCGTTTACAGGGATACCCCTTTTAAGCGCCGGTTGAACCTCAGGCAAACTTTTAAGGCTTTGAGTGATTATCGCATTGAATTCGGGTATTTGTCTTTGCAATGTAATATGATCCTCTATGTCAAGAACGGTAACTGCTCCATTCTTTTCGACTAAAAAATCGACATAGATAGTATCTTCCACATCTTCGTCTAATACGAATTCAAATTCGTTTAAGGTTGTGGAAAAATGACGCAGCAATGCTTCTTGAAAGCAATCTCTCTGGGCTTCTTTTGAAATGGATTCGCCGCAAGATTCGAACAAGGGATACTGATCTACATCGTTCCAGTTGATACTTCGTAATTCTTCCTGCACCAATCTACGGGTCTTTTCTTCTTTTGGAGTCAGCCACTGGCACGAGGTCAATAGCAGGCCACAAAGCAACATCAGTAAAATCCGCATATTTATGTAGTGTTCTAAGTCGAAAATTACAACTTTTTTACCTAACGACCGGGCAGGGGAACCATAATTGAAATAGGGAAATGCTTTGTAACTTAGGCCCTGTTTTAACGACACATAGAAAAGTCTGAACGATGGATATCGTATTACTCTTATTTGGATTTGTCCTGATGCTAATCGGTATTTTAGGCAGTTTTTTACCAGTGTTACCTGGTCCGCCCGTTAGCTGGGTGGGACTGTTATTGCTGATACTTACCCGTGCAGTGCCCGATGATTGGTGGTTTCTGGGCATAACCGGGGCTGTGGCTTTACTGGTATTTGCAATGGACTATCTTATCCCTGCCATGGGGGCAAGAAAATTTGGCGGCAGCAGGGCAGGAATGATCGGTACCACCTTAGGCCTGGTGGTTGCTATCGTATTTCCAATCCTTGGGTTTTTTGGGATCATTATCTGGCCGTTTATCGGAGCTTTGGTGGGCGAGGTTGCAAATAATGCCGACAGGAAAACCGCCTTGAAGGCCGCCTTTGGTTCCTTTATCGGGTTTCTTACCGGTACCTTTTTGAAGTTTGTAGTATCTATAGTCTTTATGGGTTTCTTTATCTCAAAGACCATAGATCACTGGGCTGATCTATTCCCATATTTCCGCTAATCGATCCAGCTCACTTTTTCAGCCATAGGAGTTCGTTCGCCTTCCTCCAATTTTCCATCGAAGTGGCCCATGTAAAATAAGCCAAGGCATTTTTCACCTTGCT
>JBDNAQ010000194.1:0-8350 GCA_039768345.1 Flavobacteriaceae bacterium | reverse complement strand
GTTTCAGGGGTGGCATATGGATTTGGTCTGGACTACAGGCCCATTGAAAAGATACCCGAAGGATTCCCAATGCCCAACTGGGAAATTTTCACGTCTTTTTCTTTGAAAAGTATAAGCCCCTTCATATTTACGGCACTTACATTGGCCTTACTTGGCGCAATTGACTCTTTGCTCACATCTGTCGTAGCAGACAATATGACCAAAACCAAGCACAAGCCCAACAAGGAACTTGTCGGGCAGGGTATCGGAAACAGTATAGCGGCCATTTTCGGGGGTATTCCCGGGGCTGGTGCTACCATTCGAACAGTGGTTAATATCAATGCCGGAGGAAAGACCAAATTGTCGGGCATGATAGCAGGTCTGTTGCTTCTTGTCGTATTGCTGGCGATGGGGCCCGTAGCATCACAGATACCTGCAGCGGTATTGGCGGGCATTCTGATCACTGTCGGTATTGCCGTTATGGACTACAAAGGCCTCAGGGCTATCCCCAGCCTGCCAAAAGACGTTCGCTTGGGTCCACTAAAACTCAGTTCGGAGGTTCTGGTAATGATCGTGGTACTTGTGCTATCTACTTTCTGGAACCTGGTATATGCGGTTGGAATCGGACTGGTTATTGCTTCGATCATGTTCATGAAAAAAATAGGAGATCTTACCGCCACCAGATCCGACGTCAAGACGCTGCAAAAGGAAAAGGCCTGGGTAGACGAAAAATCTTTTCCGAGTTCCTTAAAACAGGAGGTCTTTATTAAGCACATAAAGGGTCCCTTGTTCTTTGGGTCGACAAGCGACTTTCAGGCATTGGCCCAGCAGATTCCGGAATCGGCCAGATCAGTGATCATTCGTCTGGGAAGAATGCAGTATATGGACCAATCTGGTCTTTATGCGATGGAAGAAGTGTTGCTAGACCTTCAGAAAAAAAATATCCTGGTTCTTTTAACCGGAGTTCTGGATCAACCACGCTATATGATGGAGCGCATTGATATCATCCCTGATCTTGTACCCCGGGAACACATTTTTGACTCGTTTAAAGACTGTGTGAAATGGCTGCGCAGCAAACACTATGAAGAGGAGAAACAGCAAGCGGCCAAACAATCACTTTAGTACAATCTCCTCGATCTAAATGATTAAATTTGCAGCTCGTCCTGAACCGCTCAGACAACCGAGTTATTGATTGACCTAAGGGCACTTATATGATCGACCAACTAAAAAAACATATTGAGGAAGTTGATGGATTCACCGCTGAGGATCCGAAGGCCGTCGAAGAATTCAGAATAAAATACCTCGGAAAAAAAGGATTGCTCAACAAGTTCTTTGCTGAATTTAAAAGCGTCCCAAATGAACAGAAGAAAGAATTCGGCCAAACCATCAATCTCCTTAAGACCAGGGCCACCGAAAAAGTTAATACCCTGATTTCTTCCTTAGAAGAAAACAAAGGGGGTGAGCGGCGTTTTGGTGATCTCACCAGGCCTGCAGAACCGATGGCGTTGGGCGCCCGTCATCCCATTTCTATCGTTAAAAACAGGATTATCGATATTTTTTCCCGAATTGGTTTTAATGTGTCAGAGGGGCCCGAAATTGAGGACGACTGGCATAATTTTACTGCCCTGAATCTGCCAGAATACCATCCTGCGAGGGATATGCAGGATACCTTCTTTGTACAGACCGACCCGGATATATTGCTGCGTACGCATACTTCATCAGTACAGGTTCGGTATATGGCGAATAACAAACCCCCTATCCGTACTATTTCTCCTGGTCGGGTGTATCGCAATGAGGCCATTTCAGCAAGGTCTCACTGTTTTTTTCACCAGGTGGAAGGATTATACGTAGACCGGGATGTTTCTTTTGCCGATTTAAAGCAAACCCTGCAATTTTTTACAAACGAACTATTTGGTAAGTCGAAAATCAGATTGAGACCTTCATATTTCCCATTTACAGAACCCAGTGCAGAGGTAGATGTTTACTGGGGTCTCGAAACAGAAACGGATTATCGTATGACTAAAGGTACTGGCTGGCTGGAAATCATGGGTTGCGGAATGGTCGATCCTAACGTTCTGGACAATTGCGGTATTGATTCCAATGAGTATTCCGGATTTGCATTTGGTCTTGGTATAGACAGAATTGCTTTATTGCTTTACCAGATCTCCGATATCAGGATGTTTAGCGAAAATGATCTGCGATTTTTAGACCAATTCAAAAGTGCTTTTTAAGTCTCTTATATTTTGACTATATAAATCGGTTTACCTGAGTGGGAATCCTTTTGCAGCCCACCATGGGTGAATCTCAATATTCAATATTCCGAGTTGAACGAG
Source organism: Flavobacteriaceae bacterium (assembly GCA_039768345.1). GTDB lineage: Bacteria > Bacteroidota > Bacteroidia > Flavobacteriales > Flavobacteriaceae > JAHEJJ01. The sequence continues at coordinate 6,038 of JBDNAQ010000194.1, read as the reverse complement.
TGGGTCGAGGTGGGCCAGTGAATCTGCCATTTCCTGGGTAGGGGTGTTGTATATCGTTATCCCACGTATTTCTCCATCATCACCAAAAGGTCCTGATATATCTGCATATCCCAATTCATACATATTTGATAAATGGGCCAGGTGCAGTCCCTGAAGACTATCGGCCTCTTCTTTCGATCGGGACTTATTAGGCCCGCTCTTGAGAAAGGCCATAAAATACTGTTGCATCAGTACTGTATCCCCTGTTTTTTCATCTACATAGTCAAATATCTGATATCCCTGGCGTTCTAATTCCTGCTTTATTTTGGCCGTACTTGGTTTTGGTTCGGCTTCGGTAGATATAGGGGGTTTATTCTCATCACCGCAAGAAAGCAGGCCGAAAAATAACAAACCCATAATAGATCTTTTTACTATTTCCATTGTAAATAAGGTGTTTTGCTCAATTGTGCGTTGTAGTATTTCGGATCACCCGTGACCTCTTTTCCAAGCCATATTGGTGGTGTAATTTTCTCCTCGGGAGAATTCAATTCAACTTCTGCAATTACGAGACCGCTGTTTTGTCCAATAAATTCATCAACCTCAAAGATATGGCTGCCAGACTTAACCAGAAATCTGGTTTTCTCCACCAAGGTCCCGCCACATAATTTTAATAAGTTGTGGGCATCTTTTGTTTCGATTGGATATTCCCATTCCATACGGCTGGTACCCCCTTCATCTGTCTTTCCCTTTATGGTGATATAGCCTTTGTCTTCTTTTAATCGCACTCGAACCGTTCGCTCAGGGTCTGTACTTAAAAACCCCTGACTTATACGGTTTTTAGCGTAGGCTGCCTTCCTATAATCTTCAGAAATTACCAAGAACTTCCGTTCGATTTCCATGCCCGATATCATATTATGAAGTTATGATGGATCTTAAATATACCGTAATTTTGATTATGACCCCGCAATTCCCTATCCGAAAAATCATCCATGTTGATATGGATGCTTTTTATGCGTCTGTAGAGCAATTAGACAATCCGGACCTTAGGGGTAAACCTGTGGCTGTAGGTGGTGGCTCTAAAAGAGGTGTGGTTTCTGCAGCGAGTTACGAAGCCAGAGAATATGGGGTGAGAAGTGCCATGAGCGGAGTTCTGGCAAGACTCCAATGTCCTGAGCTGATTTTTGTAAAACCTCGTTTCGATCGTTATAAGGAAATCTCAAAACAGATTCGGGAGATCTTTATGGAATATACCGATCTGGTTGAGCCTCTTTCGCTCGATGAGGCATATCTCGATGTCACGGAGAACAAGAAGGGTAATCCTTCGGCTACCCTAATCGCAAATGAGATTAGACAGCGGATTTTTGATGATCTGGGCCTGTCTGCATCGGCCGGGATCTCGGTCAATAAATTCGTTGCGAAGGTAGCCAGCGATATCCACAAGCCAAACGGACAAAAGACCGTAAACCCGGAAGATGTTCTGGATTTCCTCGAAGGTCTTGATATCAGGAAATTCTATGGCATTGGCAAAGTCACCGCCGAAAAGATGTACAAACTGGGTATTTTTACGGGGAAAGACCTTAAATCTCGTTCATTAGAATATCTGGATGCCCAATTCGGCAAAAGCGGGCGGTACTATTACCATGTAGTACGGGGGTTCCATAACAGTGAGGTTAAACCACATCGTACTCCTAAGTCGGTTGGGGCGGAACGTACTTTTAGTGAAAATCTGAGTAGTGAGGTCTTTATGATCGATAAGCTGCGATTTATTGCTCAGGAGCTTGAATCGCGTCTGAATAAATCGGGAATAGCGGGTAAAACGATCACTTTAAAAATTAAATACAGCGATTTCAGTTTGAATACCCGGAGCAAAACACTGGCCTATTATATTTCAGATAAGGATCTGATTTTGGAGAGTGCCAGAGAATTACTCTTACAGGAATCACTGGAAGATTCTGTACGCTTACTCGGTATTACACTCTCCAATCTGAATACTGCGAAAGTTCAAAAGGAAGAACAAGAGGAGGTTTCCATCCAGTTGAAATTCGATTTTTGAACCGTCGGCGGGAATGGTCAGGAGTTCTATCCTATACTACTTAAGATTTACCAGCCAGGCTCCGTCTTTCATCCATTTGTTATCAAGAGCTTGTAGAAGACCGGAGAGTTCGAGTGCTTTTATATAGTTCTCTACCAGGTTAAGGAAGTGATGGTCTCCGGCAGGCAGGGCCATCCCTATAGGTTCAATGTTTAATGGACCATCGAGGGTAACCAGGTCTTTCCCTTCATTTCTCATTACAGTGATAACACAAATAGGATAATCGGCGACCATTGCTTCGACCTCATCATTCAGAACCATATTAATGCCTTCTTCATAATTAGCTACGGTTTTGATTTGCGATTTAGGCATCGACGTTCTGGCAAAGGCTTCACTGGTGGATCCTTTTAGGCAGGTGATACGATAATTCTCATTATTTGCGGCTTCGGTGCCCTTGAGTTTTTCAATATTGGATGATTTGGCCAGAATAGACTTTCCTGAGACAGTATAAGGTCCGGCGAATAAGAAATCAGCACTACGAGTAGCAGTAACTGCCATGCCCGACATCACCGCATCGATTTTCCCGGCCTTCAGAGCAGGAAGCAACTCAGAAAAAGGCATTTCCTTAACGCTCAATTTTACGCCCATTCCGTTTGCGATAGCACTGGCTATATCTATTTCATAACCCATGAGCTCTCCTGAGCGATTTTTCATATGGTAAGGTGGCTGATTCCCTGTTAGCCCTACACGAAATTCGCCATTCTTGATAATTGACTTAATTGTTTCTTGTGCATTTGTTGGCAAAATGAACAGCAACCCGCAAATTGCAACAATCAGAGTATGTTTCAGTTTCATATTTTTTAAAATTGAATTGATTTTGTTAGATGATTCGACAAGATACTATTATTCTTTAATCTGACAACTTATCATCAGAGAACCAGAAACACAAAACGCCCTGGCCGTTTAACTTCCTGGGGGGGCTGATTACTAAATACAGCATTTCTGTTCCAGAGAAACATTATGGTCCATTCTGTTATAGAGAAATTCTTTTCATCCTTCCGGATGTCATCGGTCATTCCAAATAACGCTCCTTGTTTGCGATCGAAGTACTCGTATCTCATCAGGTCCAATGGTCTTCTTTCTTATTTGGTACGAAAAAGGGATGTGTTCTTACATTGAGAAAGACAAATCAGACCTGTAAACACATATGCTTTAGAAACTGCAAGTCTCGATTTCGGTAACCCTTAGCGTATTTACCATGCCTTTAGATTTGATGGGCATGGCCGCAAGACTTATCAGCATATCACCCACGTCGAGAAAACCTTTTTTGCAGGCTATGGCATTTACATCTTCTATTGTTTCATCGGTGGAAACAAATCTGTCGTAATAAAAGGCTTTCACCCCCCAGAGTAAATTCAATTGGGTTAATATTCTTCTATTCGAGGTAAAGACCAGAATATGGGCCCTTGGTCTCCAGGCAGAGATCTGAAAAGCTGTATAACCACTATTGGTAAGAGTGGAAATCGCTTTAGCCTTAATTTCATTGGCCATAATCGCGGCGTGGTAACACACTGATTTTGTGATATATCTCTTGGTACGTATATGTGGTGGTTCCTGAGGTACGGTGATCAGCTCGGAGCTTTCAACGCTATGAAGAATGCTGGCCATTTTTTCGATTACCTCTACCGGATAATTCCCTACGGAAGTCTCCCCGGAAAGCATCACAGCGTCGGCGCCATCCATTACAGAATTCGCCACATCGTTCACCTCGGCTCTAGTCGGAGTGAGGCTTGTGATCATGGTCTCCATCATCTGGGTTGCGATAATCACAGGAACTCTCGCTCTTTTTGCCCTTAATACCAGTCTTTTTTGTATTAAGGGAACTTCCTGGGCCGGAACCTCCACTCCGAGATCCCCCCTGGCCACCATTATCCCATCGCAATACGATACAATCTTGTCGATATTCTTTACCGCTTCTGGCTTTTCAATTTTAGCTATTATTGGAATTTTGTGTTCCGAATGCTCCCGGATAATATTCTGCAGATCGATCAAATCCTGGCTGTAGCGAACAAAGGAAAGTGCGATCCAATCTACATCCTGTGAAATAGCAAATTTGGCATCTTCCACATCCTTTTCAGTAAGTGCGGGTAATGAGATATTGGTATTTGGTAAATTGACCCCTTTTTTAGATCTAAGCGGCCCCCCCTGGAGTACCTTCGCTTTTACCTCATTTTCTTTATTCGATGATATTACCTCGAATATCAGTTTCCCGTCGTCGAGTAATATTTTTTCCCCCGGATTCACATCTTTTGGAAACTCACTGTAATTCATATACACCCGCTGCGAATTTCCTTCGAATGGTTCTCCCGTTTCAAATGTGATCTCATCTCCAGGGTTAACAATCACTTCTCCCGACATCACACCTACACGAAGTTTGGGCCCTTGAAGATCGGCCAGAATGGCTGTGAAGGTCCCTAATTCTTCATCGATCTGTCGAATCATGGCAACTCGCTCGCTAACGTCCTGATAGTCGGCATGCGAAAAATTGATGCGAAACACATCGACCCCTGCATTGATCATCTCCTCAAGGACTTTCTTCTTGCTGGTCGCTGGTCCCAGAGTGGCCACTATCTTTGTTTTTTTAATGCCCTGCATTCACTTAATAAATTAAGTTGTGTTTAGATTTTAGTCGTTCTGTATCAACCATATAGGCGGTAATAATATTCGGAATCGTGAGAATCTCACGGATTACTTTGTCCTCCAGCGACTCATCTCCCTGTTCAATTTTCAGGAAATAATCTACTTCCCTGTGCTCTGGCACCAAATGGTGTACCGTTTGAGAAAGTTCGTTTTGAAATAGATCTACCCGATTGAGCTCCTCAACTTTTACGCTGTTGTTGGTGAACAGTGTCCAGTAACGATCGTTGATCTTATCCTTCCAATCGAAGACCGGAAAACATCCTTGCCCTTCGATTTCCAAGTCTTCTACAGACCTGCTCAACAATAATTTCAATCTATGATTCAGCAAATATACTATGGCATGATCTTCCAAGCTCGAATGAAGTGCTATCAACACATATTCTTCGACGCAAAGATCCTCGCTGATTCTGTATGTATTCGCCGAACTCATTGTTCGCGGGTAAAGATATGACTAAATAGGAAATAAGCCTATACTTGCGCCAGACGATGCAATGTGTGAGAGGACGAAATCGTTAGAGTTGGGGCGAAGGATTCTCCATTTTGCTTTGCAGGGCAAAGAATGCCCTTTTGGAAGCTTTTTCCTCGGCCTTTTTCTTTGAAGTGGCCCTTGCCTTTGCCATTACCCTGTCTCCGATCGAAAGTTTTACCGCGAAGTGTTTCAGTGGGTCATTACCGGTATCTTCATAGACCTTGTAATTGAATTCCTTCTTTTGTTTCTGGCACCACTCGATCACCAGGCTTTTATAACTGATGACTTTTCCCTCCAGCTGTTCAATATCAACGTAAGGCTCGATAACTCTTTCATTAATAAATTTTTCGCAATACTTATATCCCCTATCCAGATAGATAGCCCCAACGAGGGCTTCAAAGACATTGCCGTGAATGTTATCCCCAAAATGGGTCTTTGGGATACGGCTTTCCACATAACTTATAAGGTCCAGGTCTTTCCCCAGTTCATTAAGATGTTTCCGACTAACAATTTTGGAACGCATCTTTGTGAGATAGCCTTCATCTCCTGCCGGCACCTCATTATATAAATGCTTAGAGATAATTGTCCCCAGCATGGCATCACCTAAAAATTCGAGCCTCTCATAATTCATAGGGTTCCCTTGTCTGTCCTTTTTATTGAGAGAACGATGGAGAAAAGCTTTCTTATAAATGCCTAAGCTTTTAGGTTTAAATCCAAGAATTCTGGTGATTCCCAAAAAAAAATCCCCATCCTTTTTGGAATGGGAATTGAATATATTATTGGGGAAATTCATCTCGGCGTCTAAATTATTTTCCTGAAAAGGACACAGGCATTATGCCCTCCAAATCCAAAAGTATT
>JBDNAQ010000193.1:0-6925 GCA_039768345.1 Flavobacteriaceae bacterium | reverse complement strand
GTAAAAATTTGGTCTCCAAAAGCTAACATCAATCTTCGTTTTCAGTTGGAGAAAGAAGGAAATCAGGGACCTATTCCTACCTACAATATTGATCAAACCGTTACTCAGGCAAATACATGGGTGGAGGTAGTCTTTGATTTTTCATCAACAGCCATAAATTTGGCGGATGGTTATGATAAGTTTGTGATCTTCCCGGACTTTGATGATTCTGGACAACCACCGGGAGACGGTTCTGTCTACTATATTGATGATATTGACCAAGGTAGTGGATCCGGTGGCGGTGGTAACGCACCAACCACCTCAGCTCCTGTCCCTCCGGCCAGGGATGCAGCTGATGTGATCTCTATATATGGAGGTACTTATACGAATATCTCCGGTATCGACTACGATCCCAATTGGGGACAGTCTGGTCATATGCAGGTAGACCCAGCCTTCGATCCGGGAGACGGGAACCTGGCCCTGGCCTATCCAAACTTTAACTATCAGGGAACCGATTTCTCCGGTAACGCACAGGACGCCACCACCATGGAATTCCTTCATGTGGATATGTGGACACCCGATGCTACCGTTGTACAGGTAACACCGATCAATGGAAGCGGAACGCCTAACGAGAATCTCGTATCCCTGACCCCGATCAGCAGTGGACAGTGGAATAGTTACGATATCCCAATGAGCGACTTTACAGGCTCGGGAATGACCGTAGATCAGATTGTCCAGCTCAAGTTCGATGGTCAGGCAGGGACTACTCCTTCCGATATCTATCTGGATAACATCTACTTTTATAAAGCACCGAGTGGCGGTGGTAATGCGCCAACAACCTCGGCCCCGCTACCTCCGGCAAGGGATGCAGCCGATGTTATCTCGATCTACGGAGGAACCTATACTAACATTGGTGGAATCAATTACGATCCCAACTGGGGACAGTCTGGTCATTTACAAGTAGATCCGGCCTATGATCCTGGTGATGGTAATCTGGCACTGGCCTATCCTAACTTTAACTACCAGGGAACAGACTTTTCCGGTAACGCACAGGATGCCTCTTCCATGGAATTCCTCCATGTGGATCTATGGACGCCCGATGCTACCGTTGTACAGGTAACCCCGATCAACGGTGCAGGAGCGCCAACAGAGAACCTTGTCTCGCTGACACCTTTAAGCAACGGACAGTGGAATAGTTACGATATCCCAATGAGCGACTTTACAGGCTCTGGAATGACTGTAGATCAAATTATCCAACTTAAGTTCGATGGACAAGCGGGAGTAACACCTTCCGATATCTATCTGGATAATATCTATTTCTGGAAAGCAGCCGGTGGTGGTAATGCACCAACTACCTCTGCCCCTGTTCCTCCGGCAAGAAATGCAGCTGATGTGATCTCATTTTACGGGGAGAGCTATGCAAACATAAGTGGCATCAATTACGATCCCAACTGGGGACAGTCTGGTCATTTGTTGGTCAACCCGGCTTATGATCCGGGTAATGGTAACCTGGCACTGGCCTATCCTAACTTTAATTACCAGGGAACAGACTTTTCCGGTAACGCACAGGATGCCTCGGCCATGGAATTCCTCCATGTGGATATGTGGACGCCCGATGCTACCGTTGTACAGGTAACACCGATCAACGGTGCAGGTGCGCCAACGGAGAACCTTGTGTCGCTGACACCTTTAAACAATGGTCAGTGGAATAGTTATGACATTCCAATAGGTGATTTTACCGCCTCGGGCATGACCCTCGACCAGGTAATTCAGCTTAAGTTCGACGGACAGGCGGGCGTAACCCCTTCAGATATCTATCTGGATAATATCTATTTCTGGAAAGCCCCGAGTGGTGGTGGAGAACTAGCCATCAATGGCGATTTTGAAACAGGTGATGATACCGGGTGGATGTTGTTCCAAAACGGTGGTACGGCAGCATTAGACAATACCATCAACAATGGTGGTTCCTGGTCTGGAAGGCTTGCTACCAGCGGGCCTAGTAATCCTGCCTTTAAACAGGAAAGGATAGGTGCCGGTACCGTTACGTCAACCGATGTGGTTCAGGTTCAGTTCGACTATACAGGATCTGTTGTACAACCCGGAGCTGTATTCAATGTGATACTTTTCGGTGAAGGTGCCGCAGGTGCTTCTTTCACACATGTATTTAGTCCGGCTCCAACACCTACGGGCAGTTGGACAACATTTACCGACACATTTACCATTACCGGACAAGATGTATCTCAGGGTATTTCGGTCCTGATAGAAGCAGTGTGTGGAGGTGATGTAGGATGTAGTGTAACGGCTAATATTGACAATCTATCGGTTACGCTTAACCCTTAAATATTGATAAATCCTATTGAGTAAAAAACAGGCATTATCTATTTCTATCAACAATGCATAATGAAGAAAAAGATAATGCCCTGCTCAAGAGGGGATAATTTGTTATAATACATTTCTAAAAAATGAAAATAAAACCAGAAATTACTTAGCTATGAAATCAGTAAAATTTGTTTTAAGAATTGGGGCATTATTTTTTGGGATCCTGTTTATAGTGGTATCGTCCTGTACCAAGGATGCCGAAGTCATTAACCGTGAATATCAACTTGTCTGGTCGGATGAGTTCGACGGACCTGAGGGTCAGGCACCGGATTCCGAGAAATGGACCTATGATATCGGTATAGGACCCGGTGGTGATGGTTGGGGAAATAATGAACTTGAGTACTATACAGACAGGCCCGAGAACGTTTCCCTCGACGGTAATGGCAACCTTGTAATCACTGCCAGAGAAGAAGTCTTTGGTGGCCGTGCTTTTACCTCCGGTCGTATCAAAACCAAGGGTTTATTCTCGCAGGCCTATGGCCGTTTCGAAGCTCGTATAAAAACACCTTTCGGGCCCGGTTTATGGCCGGCATTCTGGATGCTGGGAGCAGATATCGATCAGGTTGGATGGCCACAGACAGGGGAAATTGATATGATGGAGCTTCGAGGGAACGAACCTGAAGTAATTGCCGGTACGATTCACGGGCCAGGTTATTCTGGATTAGAATCAATTGGAAAAGACTATTCTCTTGAAGAGGGTAGATTTGATCAGGAATTTCATGTGTTTGCCATTGAATGGGGGGAAAACTATATCGATTGGTTTGTAGATGGTGTCAATTACCAAAGATTAACCCCTAACGACGTAGACGGGGAATGGGTTTATGACGATCCTTTCTTTATGTTACTCAATGTTGCTGTTGGCGGCACCTATGTTGGTTTTCCATCACCAGACACGATCTGGCCACAGATGATGACTGTCGATTATGTAAGAGTATATAAGGAAGTAAACTAGCATTTGAATAAGATGAAATCTTTTCTTCTTGCAGATTAGATATCGAGTCCTTAAGTTTATCCTGAAGGACATTTGAATTAGACGATTGTTCTGAAAAGGTTGAGTATATTACTTGACCTTTTTTGAACAATGAATTGGATGAGGGAATAGCAAATCTCATCTCCTGTAGAATAAAATCTTTTAGTTGCTCAGAACCCTGGCCGCAATCACGGATCGCCAACAGTTCTGAGAATCAGATAAAGCAACACCATCGGATTTTGTTCAATAATACCTAGAAACAACCTAGTACTGACCTTAAGCAAATGAAGGTGAAAGAGAACACCATCGAGAACAGCGTTAAGCTGGAAAACGTTCAAATCGATAACGAAGGGTACTTTAAGATTACCCATTCAGATCAGATGCGGCCATTTTTTATGAGCATTGTCAGCGATTCCAATCACTGGATGTTCATATCCAGTAACGGGGGATTAACGGCAGGCAGAAAAAATGCTCAATATTCCCTATTTCCCTATTACACGGACGACAAGATTACAGAATCCGTCGAGATTACCGGAAGTAAATCTATATTCCGGGTAAATATCGGAGAAGAGCATTATCTGTGGGAACCATTTTCAGAACGCCTCTGCGGACAACACCATATCAGCCGAAATTTATACAAGAACCGATACGGGAACAAAATCCTATTCGAAGAGATCAATCACGATTTGGGGTTAACCTTCAGGTATCAGTGGAACTCGAGTAGCCTCTATGGCTTCGTCAGGAAAGCTCAGCTAGAAAACCATGGAAACAAAGAGGTTAAGATATCTTTGATCGATGGTATTCAAAATATCATTCCCTACGGAGTGGGTAGTGATCTGCAGAACAGACAAAGCAATCTGGTAGACGCCTATAAGAGAAGTGAACTATTACAGGATTCAGGACTAGGCATATATGCCCTAAGTGCCATCATTGTAGATAAAGCTGAGCCAAGTGAGGCTTTAAAAGCCAATGTGGCCTGGTCTCTTGGCCTGGAAGATCCGACATATTTACTGTCTTCGCAGCAGTTAACGGGTTTCAGGAAGGGTGAGAAAGTTAAGGGCGAGGTGGATATAAAGGCCGAAAAAGGGGCATATTTTGCCCACATCAATTTTAACCTGCCGGCCGGTGTTGATAAGGAATGGCTGATCATCGCCAATGTAAATCAGGATCATTCCGATATCGCAGAACTTTCAAAGTCGATCAAAGAGGACAAGGAACTGGCTCGGAAGATAGACCTGGACATTGAAGAGGGCACCCGAAGACTTATCGCTTTAAGTGCTTCTTCTGATGCTCTTCAACTAACCCGTGATGAACTCAGAGACAGCCGTCACTTTTCCAATACGCTGTTCAACATTATGCGGGGTGGGATCTTCGACAATAACTACCAGATTGAAAAATGGGACTTTAAAAGCTATCTTGAAAAAGCCAACAAGCATGTTTTCCAGGAGTTTAGTAAAGCGGTAGAAGAACTCCCCGATGTGTTTGCCATTTCCAAATTAAAGGAATTAGCTGAAAATGCTGGTGATTATCATCTGAAAAGGCTCTGTTTGGAGTATATGCCGCTAAAATTCAGTCGCAGACACGGCGACCCCAGCAGGCCCTGGAATGTATTTTCTATTAATACTCAAAGTGAAACCGACGGTTCCAAAATTTTAGATTACGAAGGAAACTGGAGAGATATTTTCCAGAACTGGGAAGCCTTGGCACACTCCTACCCGGAATTTATTGAAAGTATGATCCATAAATTCCTGAACGCTACCACTTTTGACGGCTATAATCCCTATCGTGTAACCAAGGGCGGATTCGATTGGGAAACGATTGAACCCGATGATCCATGGTCCTATATCGGTTATTGGGGTGATCACCAGATTATATATTTATTAAAATTCCTGGAGTTCATAGAAGACTACGCTCCTGGAAGATTAGAAGCCTATTTTGATCAGGAAATTTTCGTCTATGCAAATGTTCCCTATAAGATCAAAACTTATCAGGACTTGCTTAACAACCCGAAGGATACCATAGAATTCGACGAGGAATTAGACAGGAAGATCCGCCAACAGCGAGAACAAACCGGTGCAGACGGGGCTTTGTTAAGCAGTGCTCAAATGCCGATTTACAGAGTTAATTTCATCGAAAAGATATTGGCTACCGTACTGTCCAAGCTTTCCAATTTCATTCCTGAAGCCGGGATCTGGATGAATACACAACGGCCCGAATGGAATGATGCCAATAATGCCCTGGTCGGAAACGGGGTTTCCATGGTCACCCTTTATTATCTCAGGAGATTTCTGGACTTTTTTAATGAGCTTCTGCTTAAAACAGAGGTTAAAGAAGTGATGGTTTCTACAGAGATGGCTGAATTTTATAAGGCCCTGTTTACCACTCTTAAGGCAAATCAATCGTCCTTGGATGCCGATATCGACAATAAGGGTAGAAAAGCAATCCTGGATGGATTGGGACAAGCGGGAAGTAATTTCAGGGAAAACATCTACGAAAAAGACTTTTCGGGTGACAAAGCAGCTCTGGATCTAAACAGTTTGCAACAATTTATTGGCCTAGGTATACGGTTTACGGAACACTCAATAAAGGCCAATTTGCGCGAGGACGGGCTTTATCATGCCTATAATTTGATGACCCTTGAAAGCAAGGACGAAGTGTCCGTTTCCTATTTAAGTGAAATGTTAGAAGGACAGGTTGCGGTACTCAGCTCAGGGTTCCTGTCGGCTTCGGAAGCATTGCAACTTTTAGATGGTCTTAAAAAAAGTAAACTATTCCGCGCAGATCAATACAGTTATCTCCTGTACCCCAATAAAGAGCTACACAAATTTGCAGACAAGAATCGTATCCCCGAAGAAAGGGTCAGACAGTCTGCACTTTTAAATAAATTGATCGCTGGGGGAGATAGCAGTATAGTCAAAACAGATGTTAACGGAGAATACCACTTCAATGGAGACTTTAAGAATGCAAATGACCTTAAAATTGCGTTGAACGGCCTGTCTCAAAATAACTACTCCAGCTCGGCGGAAACCGAAAAGCGGGAAGTACTCAACATATTCGAAGAAATATTTAACCACAAAGCCTTTACCGGGCGTTCGGGCACATTCTTCGGCTATGAGGGTCTGGGTTCCATATACTGGCACATGGTGTCAAAGCTTTTGCTGGCAGTCCAGGAAGTCTGTCTTAAGGCCTATTTAGCTGATGAAGATGAGCAACTTGTGGGCAATTTATTAGAGCATTACTATGAGATCAATGAGGGAATAGGGGTTCACAAACCACCTTCTCTTTATGGTGCCTTCCCAACAGACCCTTATTCACATACTCCAGCAGGAAAAGGCGCGCAACAGCCTGGCATGACCGGGCAGGTAAAGGAAGATATCCTCAGCAGGTTTGGTGAACTTGGAGTATTTATAACAGAAGGAAAATTGCGTTTCAATCCTTGCCTTTTGAGAAAGAACGAATTTCTTTCGGATCCAAAAGAATTCATTTATATAGATATCGACCAGGAGGAGAAAATACTCCCCCTGGCAGCAGGTTCGTTATGTTTCACTTTTTGCCAGGTTCCGGTAGTGTATATCTTGTCGTCTGAAGAAGGTGTCG
>JBDNAQ010000192.1:0-3995 GCA_039768345.1 Flavobacteriaceae bacterium | reverse complement strand
AGTTTTAGGATGTGGTTTGTAGTGATCACATCATCCATCCTCCAGCCTCCGATCCTAAGTAAATCCCATTGATCGCGCAAACCGCTGGTATGCGTTGCCAGGTGCCGTAAACTGATCTTGGTGCCAAAATCCGGGACTTCTTTGATATACTTTCGGATATCGTCGTCGAGTGACAGCCTGCCTTCTTCCTGCAATAACAAAATAGCGAAAACAGTGAACTGCTTGGATACCGAGGCTACATGAAATACTGTTGATGGTTCAACGGTAATATCGTATTCCAGATTAGCACTGCCATAGCCATTTTTAAAAACTACACGCCCGTCTTTCACTACCGCGACAGAGACTCCGGGTTTTACAATGCTGTCATAATCCTCAAAGATCTTATGGATCAAAGCTATGGTATCCTTTCCGGTATCAGATTTTTTATAGATATCCACCTGGGCTGAAATAACTAAAGGAAAACAGATCAATACTGCGAATAAGTATACTATTTGATGTTTCATGGATGCAGTGTTTTAAATAGAAAGATTGTTAAGGCATATCATTCTTATAAGTTCGATTATACAAGATGATCTTAGTCATGTTCGATTCTCCACGGAGGATTCTTTCGATTTTCGCCCGCATGATAAAGAATAAGTCTGTTGCCATCCGGATCTTTTAGGCGAGCTTCCCTCCAGAGCCACTTCCGGTCTTCGGGCAATTCGTCGAACAGTATTCCCGCCGTTTTTAATTCTTCAACCCAGGCGTCGAGCCTTTCGGATTCAAAATATACGTATATCCCATCTCCTGTGGGTAGTTCATCTACCAGATGCAGGGAAAAAGTTGCCTCTCCTTCGGGTAATTCAAAACGGGCATAGTGCGGCGTTGCCCTGACGATAAGCCTTAAACCCAAGGTCTGGTAAAAAGCTATCGATCTGTCTACATTTCTGCTGGGAACCGTTACCTGATTAAGATTCATTTTCCCCCGATTTAGGACAATTACGCACTGATACTCTCAGGAATTTACCTTTCTGTTCTTTAGATGTACCACACGAACCGGGGCACCCCATGCTGCAGGAACATTTCTGGTGGTCAGGATATGGTAATTCCCATCCCCACCCAAATATCTGGCGCGTTCCTTGAATACCACCGTCCCAATCCTATGATAGCGAATGGCATAACTGCACATTACACAGGGTTCGTGATTGGTGATCAAAATAGATCGACTCATATCCTTACCCAGGATTTTTCGGGCCTTTCTGATCACTTCCATCTCGGCGTGATAGCTGACATCCTCATTAGTGTGAGCTGATTCTTCCGCCTCGGCGATAATTTCGCCACCCAACATTATAACACTTCCATTAGGTCTGTTTCCTTTAGCTTCCGCCTGCTTAGCCAATTCTTCGCAGCGGTCCATTACACTCCAATAGTCTTCCATCATCCTTTTATCTCAAGTATTTGTCTTATCATCTGATTGGTAAAACCCCATTCGTTGTCATACCAGGTCATCACCTTGAGCAGATCGCCGTCTACTACTCTTGTCATGCCCAAATCTACGGTAGAAGCATAAGAACTCCCAACAATATCTGAAGAAACGATAGGTTCGTTTGTCGTGGCCAATACTTCTTTATAACGATCTGTGCCGGCCTCTTCCACCAGAATGGCATTTACTTCTTCCACGGTGACCGGTTTTTCAGTTACGAATGTCATGTCTGAAATCGAGCCCACAGGGATGGGTACACGGATAGCAACGCCGTCGAATTTTCCCTGATATTCAGGTAAGGCTTTGGTTGTGGCAATCGCAGCTCCGGTAGTAGTGGGAACCAGGTTGGCGGCACCGGCCCGGCCCATCCTGAAATTCTTTTTCGAAGGGCCATCGACCATCGTTTGCGAAGCCGTATAGGCATGGACGGTCGTCATTATGGCCTTTTTAATCCCGATTCGGCGGCCCAGGACTTCTACCACCGGACTGATATTGTTGGTTGTACAACTGGCACAACTGAAAACGCTGGTCTTACCGTCGGCCGAATTTACCCCGTGCACTACCGTAGGGGTATCTGCACTTTTGGTAGGGGCCGATATCACAACGGTTTTGGCTCCTGCAGCGATATGCTTTTCGGCATCTTCCTGCAAAGTAAAAAGACCGGTGCTTTCGATGACCAACTCCACCTCATTCTCCTTCCAGGGTAATTCTTCCGGGTTACGGATCGAATTATACAAGATCTCATGACCATCAACTACCAGGTAATTGCCCTGAACGGAAACCTCCTTATTATAAATTCCATATACCGTGTCGTATTTAAGTAAATATGCAATATTCTCAATGGGTACTATATCGTTTACCGCCACCACTTCGAGCCCGGGTGTATCCATAATAAGCTTGAGTGAAGCACGCCCGATCCGACCCATACCATTTATTCCAATTTTCATACTAGTCATAGTCTATATTTTTTTGTTTTTTACTATTTGTTCGGTAATTTGATTAATAGCTGTAGAGTATTTCTATCCGTCCCATAGCTTCCGTCCAGGCCGATTTATCCTCCATAATCCTACTTACAATAAGGCTCCCCTGAATCAATGCTACTGCTTCATTGGCTTTCTTTTCCGCTGCATTCCTGGTCAGGCCAATACTTTGGCCATAAGCCGTAAAAGCGCTTATCCAGATTCTTAATCCCTTTTTTATGTCATGGCCAAATAGTTGCCATCCATTTTCAAGGGCCAATGCAGCAAAAATACAATTCTTTTTACCTCCGCCATAAAGCATGTTGATATTGGTCAAAGCCAGTTTAAGCCGGGCATCAGCATCCAAATTGGGACTTTCCAAGACTCCCGCTATGTGTTTTTCTGACCAGACCATTACATCGTTAAGTACTGCCCTTACAATATCTTCTTTTCCGCCGGGAAAACGATGATAGAGGCTGGCTTTTTTTAAGCCGGTCAAAGTGGCCAGATCATTGATACTCGCTCCGGAGTATCCCTTGGCACGAATCACAGCAAATAGCATATCGATTAACTCCCGGTCGTTTACCTTTTGAGGTCTCATACCATAAAGATATTAATATTAATTTATTTACCAAATGTTCGGTAATTTATTCTCTGACAATCAGGTAAGACAGATGTCAGAAGTCGGAAGACCGGGGTTTGAAATAGGCAATGGCAGATTCCGGTTACAGCCTGCAGTCTACCCACGGCTTTACGCCACCAACTACTGTTAACTCTATACCAGTAATTCAAAAACACTAATCCTAAAATATATTACATTTACCGATCAAACTTAAGCCGATGAAATTCGAATGGAATGGCGTTATGCCTGCCGTAACTACGAAGTTTACCGAAAACGACAAACTCGATCTGACATTGTTTGAGCACAATCTCCTGGCTCAGATCGAAGCTGGGGTCTCTGCTATTATCCTCGGTGGTACCCTGGGCGAAGCCAGCACACTTAACAAGGTCGAGAAAAACACTCTTACCGATAAGGCCGTGGAAGTGGCTGATGGAAAGGTCCCGATCATCGTTAATATTGCCGAACAGACCACTCGTGGGGCGATCAAAGCCGCTGCCAGAGCAGAAGGCCATGGCGCCAGCGGACTAATGATGCTACCGCCTATGCGCTATAAGGCTACCGACTATGAGACCGTTGCATATTTCAAGGCTGTGGCCCAGAATACAGATCTGCCGATTATGGTATACAATAATCCTGTGGATTATGGAGTGGAAGTCTCAGCCGACATGTTCGACGAATTACTAAAACACGAAAATATTCAAGCTGTAAAAGAATCTACCCGGGATTTGAGCAATATCACACGGCTCCGAAATCGTTTTGGGAACAGGCTTAAAATCCTGTGTGGGGTAGATACCCTGGCCCTCGAATCCTTGCTCTTAGGAGCCGATGGATGGGTAGCCGGACTCGTTTGTGCTTTCCCTGCCGAAACCGTAGCGATATACAAGCTTGCCACATCTGGCAGGATCGAGGAAGCTCTTGCGATCTATAGATGGTTCATGCCTTTACTTGAGCT
>JBDNAQ010000191.1:0-7502 GCA_039768345.1 Flavobacteriaceae bacterium | reverse complement strand
TTAATTGGTATTATTGACCTGTAGCAATTGATTCGGATTCCATTTCATCCAGTATTTTGCGAAACCCAAGCGCCACGCCATTCGTCCAGCCAAAACCATCCTGGGTTTTATACTCCCCCCCTCCGGAAATCAAGCTGATGTCTTCCACATTGTACTTTTCCATCATTTTACCTGTGTTCTTGTAGACGCGTTCATTTACAGCCAACCATCTGGTCATGATCTCACGGGCTTCATCCTGGTATCCGTAATTCAACAGTCCTTTTGCAGCCATCCATTGGAGCGGTGCCCATCCATTAGGTGCATCCCACTGTTGGCCGGTATTCTTTAGAGTGGTTAACAAGCCTCCGTCTTTAAGGAAATCCTTCATCAGCCTGTCTCTGACAGCTCTAGCCTGCTCTTCAGAAGCGATTCCAAAGTATAAAGGATAGGTTGCGGCTAATGTGAATTCACCGGTTAATTTATCCTCACTAAAATTATAGTCCGTAAAGAATTCCTCTTCCGGATCCCAAAATAGGTGTTGAATACGATTTGCTCTTTCCAGGGCGGCATTCCTGTATTTCTTTTCGTTTTGATTTTCTCCTTTTATCCTATAGGCATTAGCGATCTGAGTCTCAAGATAGAATAACAGGCAATTGAGATCTACCGGAGCTATTCTCGCCGTGGCCGTCGATGAAAAATCGCCTTCTTCCTGATACCACCGACTACTGTAATCCCAACCTGAGGCTGCCCCTGCTCTTAGATTAGTATATAATTCCTGCTTGTCCTCTTTCGCTGCTATTTCGGCAGCAAGGTGAGAATCCTCCTTGTAAGCCTCAGGTCTTGGCCCTAGTTTGCTATCCCAATATCTATTTAAAACAGTGCTGTCATTGATCTTTACCACGTGCCGAACCGTCCTTTTATCGCTCATCAATCTATCAGAACCTTCCATCCAAAAACCGTACTCCTTCAACAAGGCCGGAAGGTATTCCACCAATCGCAGACTATCTTTTCCAACTACAGCATTTACCATCATGGCATAGAAAGGTGGTTGAGACCGGCCCAGATAATAGTCGCGCGTTCCATTGGGTATAAAACCTAAGGAGTCAATGAGATGAGTGAAATTCGCCACCATATTCCGGGCTAGTTTTTCCTGTCCGTCTACCAGCAGGCCTTCTAGTGTAAAATAACTGTCCCAATAATATATTTCCTTAAACCTTCCTCCGGGGACTACATATTGATAAGGCAATACCAGCCTGGAAGAATAGGGTATGATCGAATCCGGTCCTCGGGTAAGCTTTGGCCAGATACTGCTGAGATGTTCATACATATTTTTGGTAGTATCGGTTTCGAATTGCAGTACAGCCGTCGCCTGATCGCTAAAATATTCTTCGACAAATTGTTTTAAATCGAAATCAGGGTCATTTTTTTGCTCTTCATAAAATCCGATCACCTGATCCTGCGGTATTTTAGGAACCAGGTCGACAAATGTTTTAGAATCTTCAAAAATCGCGTTGAGCTGCACTTCCCTGAACAGCTCCGTTTCGTAAAAGCTAACCTCTGAGACAGGCTTCGCCTGTTTTCGGCAGCTAACAAATATTACCAGCAGTGGTACTAGGATTAATGTTTTAATTGTAAATGATCTCATAAGGACTATTTAGGTAATGTCAGAAGTTTTTAATTACTCCTGAGTAATATTTGCATTGATTTTTAGCTCTTTTAAATACAAGCTATCCTTTGTCTTTTTTATCTCGATAACCTGCTGCATATCGTCGTTTGGAATAGTTGCCGATAGAACGTAGTGGGCTATTTTCCAGGCTCCGTTTTCGATCCTGACCACTCCAGAACCTCTACAGATACCCATCCTGGTATCTAGCAATTCATCGAACCAAGCTATCTCCTCAGAGGAATCCAGGTAGATATTACGTTCTACAGCCTTGAAGTTCCAGGCCTTCCCTTTATCAAAATAGGGTTTAGAAAATGCTTTGAACGCCTGAAGCTTCCAATTTTCACTTGCATCGGTCCCAATAAAAACCGATTCAGTGGTCATTTTGGAAAAGTAGGCCTCAAAATCGGCCTTTGCTGCTGCCAGATGCCACTGGTCTATGACTTTTCCAATCTGAGCTGATTCCGACTGACCCCAAATCGACGAACTGATCAGGATAAAAACAAGACAACTCAAAAATCTATTCTTCATCGGATAATAATTTAGGATCCAGAGTACTGTTAACCATAACGTCGAATTGGTTTCTCAACGCATTATATGCATCTATCATTTCAACGGTTGCAGCCTGGAAATCTGTTCGGTAATTTAAAGATATTTTCACCTTTAATAAATACGTTCTCAAAACTTTTTGCCTGCTTCTGATTTGCGCCTTGTCAAATTGATCGGGATAGGCAGAACTATACCATATTTTTTGTTTTTCGAGCAGATCATCGATGGTCAGGATAAGGTCTTCCCTATTAGTCGCATTATAGACCGCACCAAAGCTCGCATCAAAGGCATTGTATTCTACCCAACCATTAAGTATTTTGGCAGATTTGGAATTTACCCGATTGCGCTGGGGTAGCTCATCTGCTCTGAATTCCATTGACGGGTTCTCCTCCAGTAGTCCTGTATCCTGCTTCGGTTTACAGGAAAAGATAAGGAGTGATAATAAGATGAAAACCCATAATTTTTTCATGAAACGAATGTACAAATTTTAATATAAGGTATATTTACTTCACCTTTCAAATAATCATATTCAGATGTCTTCCAGTATACTAATTTTAGGGGCCTGTGGCCAGATCGGAACCGAGTTGACTTTTGCACTTCGGGAATTATACGGCAATGAGGATGTTGTTGCCAGCGATATCAGGGAAGGTGGGGAGGAACTCATGGACTCCGGACCATTTGAGCTCCTCGATGCCACAGATTACACTGCTCTTGAAGATGTCGTGATGCATTACGAAGTACAGGAGATCTATCTAATGGCTGCGATGCTGAGCGCCGCCTCGGAGAAATTTCCGGAACGGGCATGGAATCTGAACATGAACTCCCTGTTTAATGTGCTGAACCTCGCTAAGGAACATAAAATAGAAAAGGTATTCTGGCCTTCCAGTATCGCAGTGTTTGGAAAACACACCCCAAAGGAAGGAACGCCACAACGAACAATTATGGACCCCAGTACTGTTTATGGGATCAGTAAACAAGCCGGTGAACGTTGGTGTAACTATTATCACCACAAATTTGGGGTTGATGTGCGTTCCGTACGTTATCCCGGACTGATCAGCTGGAAAACACTTCCCGGTGGAGGTACAACGGATTATGCCGTCGAGATTTTTCACGATGCACTAAATCAAAACAGTTATAGCTGCTTCCTTAAAGATGATGCCAGATTACCGATGATGTTTATGGATGATGCGATAAAGGCGACCATCCGGATCATGACTGCTGCACCGGAAAACATCAGCATACGGTCGTCTTATAACCTTTCGGCCATGAGTTTCTCTCCTGCGGAACTGGCTGCAAGTATACGGAAACACCTGCCCGATTTTACGATTAGTTATGACCTGGATTTTCGACAGGAAATCGCTGCGACATGGCCTTCGAGTATAGATGACAGGATGGCCAGAAAGGATTGGGGCTGGTCGCCGGAATTCGATCTAGAACAGACCACGGCCATTATGCTTAAAAAACTAAAGGAAAATCGATAAGATTTAGATTAGCTGGCAAATATATCTTCATTTTGAGTGAAGCATTTAAACTCAAGAGTATAGCCATTAGGGTCCTTGACAAAGAAAGAACGATGCTCTCCTTTTTTTCCATTTAGGAATTTCATTTCCGAACTAAATCCGGCAGTGTTCTCATTGAGCCTGGCATACAAGGCAACCCATGTTTCCTTCGGCACGATTAGTCCAAAATGAAATGATGGCAGTACCAAATCATCGAACTTATAAGATTTAAAATCGAAATTGAAATCCCCGGATTTTGTAAATGTGATCTGATGCCCGAAAAGGTCGATGTCTATCCAATTTGAACTTTGGCGACCCGGATTCGCTCCAATTTTTTTGACATAAAACTCACGGGTTTCTTCGATCTGGAAACAAGGTAGGGATAAATGGAAAGGTGGCTGTTTCATCTTGAAGGTAATGAATAAAACTATTCTTCTTCCTGATCCTCCAGCGGAAGATCGGGTATGGCTTCGGGATCGTCGGGTTCGTAGTCCTCGTAGTCTTCCTCATCGTAGTTGGCCATGGTCACCTCCAACTTCTCACTGATCTTGACCAGGTACTTGGTGTCCTCTGTTTTGACCTCAACGGCTTCAATTCTCTGACCACTTGCATTTTTGAAGCTAATGATGTCGTCTTCTCCATAGCCGTGCGGATAACGTTCAACCAAAAGTTTCAGCACTTCAGGCGTCAACTTCTTAAAATCAACCATCACTCTTTTTAGTTGGTCCATCTTAAATTACGCTTCAATTACAAATAGCTATACTACATTTTAGGTAACACTGTTGAATATTATAAATGTAATAGAAAAATTAAATAAATTTCAGTCCTTTCAACGAATTAAATACTTAACTTTTTGAAGAAAAAAACTTTTAATATTCAACCTATGAAAACAACGCTGAATATTCCGTTTATAACAATCGTTCTTGCTTCATTAATGATGACGGCTTTTCCCCTGCAGGCACAACTCATACCAGGGATTTACGAGGCAACGGTAACCGATGGGTCTAAGGAAACCATTCATAGCCTTAAGGTTGGGCCCGACTATATCATACATAATGCTTACCGGGCTGACCCTCCCGAATTTGTAAGCAGCTGGGGCGGCTTTTATACGATTTCTGATGATGAAATAGCGGTTAAACTGGAATTCAATTCCAGTTTTGAATCGGATCAGATGAAACACAAAGATTTTAGCTATGGCCAGGAAGATGGCCAGCTGCTGATAGATGATTTGAGGTATAATAAATCGGCAAGTTCAAAACAAGCTTTGGATGGATACTGGTTGTTCGCCACACGGGGACCGGATACGGGGCAGGAACGCCGGGGAGACGATCGGCCTAGAAAAACTTTAAAAGTACTTATGGATGGTAGCTTCCAGTGGATTGCTTACCACACGGAGAGCTTTAAGTTCCTGGGCACTGGTGGAGGAAGCTATACCGCAGATGACGGCACTTATAGTGAGCACATTGAATTCTTCTCGCGTGATAATACCAGGGTAGGCGCCAAACTTGAATTTCAATACAGCCTTGAAGGAAACGATTGGCATCATAACGGCAAGAATAGCCGTGGAGAACCAATGTATGAGATATGGAGTAAACGGTAAGATCTCAGTTACGATCTATATCAGACTTGCCACCTGATTTTTTTAAAAGTTTAATAGAGAGGATTTCAACTCCCTTGTCAATCGGTTTGAGCATGTCGTACATGTTCAGGGCCACGATGCTCGCTCCGTGCATCGCCTCCACCTCTACCCCCGTTTTGTAATTCGTCTTTACGGTGACGATTATCCGGATCATCAATCCGTTTACTTCATATTCAATACCGGTGTACTCAATAGGTAGTGGGTGACAGTCTGGCAACATCAAAGATGTTTTCTTTACCGCGAGCAATCCCGCTGCCCTACTCATGGCATAGACATCGCCCTTAGGGACTTCGTTTTGCTCGATAGCACGTATAGTGTCTTTGTGGCTTACCTGAACTACAGCCTGAGCGACGGCAATTCTGAGTGTTGAAGTTTTGTGAGTGATATCGACCATAATCAGTTATTCACCTTCCATTTATAGCTTTCATCTTTAAAAACTTCCTTGCCAAAAACAGGAACCGTTTTCTTGATTTCCTCAACCACATATCGCGAGCCTTCAAAAACCGCCTTCCGGTGTTTCGAAGAAGCCATTACAAACAGACAAATCTCGCCGGTTTTTACTATCCCCAGGCTGTGGCAGATGAAAAGGTTTCCCAAATCGAATTGTTTTATGGCACGATTTCCAATCTCATCAAACAGTTTATGCGCCATCTCCGGATAAGCGGAATATTCGATCGCAATGACATCCTTACCGTCTAGTGTATCTGCCCTAATCTGTCCGAGGAAAATATCATGTGCTCCAAGCTGTGTCCTGGTCTGGAATTTCGCTATGGTTCTGGAAATAAAATCCGGACTAATGGCTCCCTGGACAAAAACCGCCTCAAGTTCGTTCTGCTTCATGTCAAAGGCTTTTGGCTAAGGTAAAGAAATTGGATTAACACTCAAATTATTGTCTTAAACAGGGTTTGATCGCAATAAGAGCCTCAATTATATTAAAGTTTTCTAAAATGTTCATATAAATAAGCAACGCTGTAGTAGCTTACTCGTCCTATTAAAAAATTGCATGAATCATGATAAAGGAACTCTTACATCGTGCTGAGACCTTTGAAAAGAAAAAGCTGAGTCATTTATCGACAAGCGATCGGGTAAAGGCATCCAGGGAAGCCAAGGAATTAATTTTGGCTATAAATAACTTCTATAAGCAGGATCAGGACCATCGTTTGATGGACATTATGAAACAACTCACTGTCAAAAAGAGGAAAATTGAAAAAAGGCTGAACGGCAAACCACTCGTTTAAGACCTGATCAGGAACATCCCCAAAGAACCACTAAAGACATATATGTTTATTCGAACGGGGGAGCTTGCAATAAAGGTACCCCCTAATGGTTTGTTTTGGTTGGTTAGGACATATTCGCTTTTTTTGGTTGGGGATGTTCTTTATATTTATCAGGTAAATAAGAAGGTAATTAACCAGAAAACAACCAACCCATGATAAGTGAATACCTGGCCATCCTGATTAAAGCTGGCATTTTTATCACCATAATCAACGTATGGCTGCTTAGATTTAATAAACCTACTCCTTTCCGGGGAGGGAGCGCTAAATCGATGAAAGAGGAATTTGAAGTTTATGGCATATCCAGTACAGCCATGTATGCCATCGGCATAGTAAAAATTATTCTTGCCTCTGGAATTCTGGCCTCAATATGGTTTCCAGATCTGACCACTTGGGCTTGTGCAGGTTTAGGAATATTTATGCTGGGCGCTATAGTAATGCATTTTAAAGCCAATGATCCCAGTATCAGATCTTTGCCGGCACTAACGCTTTTGGTGGGTTGTATACTTATTATCAGCCTTGAGACTTTTATTTGATATAGGCCCGGCAAGAGATAGCTACGCTGTTCTTGAATAAGGCTCGTTTTGAAAACACAAAACACCAGCTGCTTCGCAACTGTGTCTTTTTTGTAACCTGCTCAAATCAGTAAACTGTTTTCGCAGCGGCAAAAAAAACACCTTTGCCTATGTCAAAGGTGTTTTGTGCTTATCCGTAGCCCCGGCAAGAATCCCCGCCGCAAAGGGTCGGGATAAACTTCGATTCCAAAGCGGTGCTTTGTGCATGCTTTGCATGCCATGCCGAGTCTACTTCGTAGCCCCGGCAAGAATCGAACTTGCATCTAAAGTTTAGGAAACTTCTATTCTATCCATTGAACTACGGGGCCAATAGAATATTTGGTG
>JBDNAQ010000190.1:0-4287 GCA_039768345.1 Flavobacteriaceae bacterium | reverse complement strand
GTTGAGGAAATTCCAGTCGGTTTCTGTGCCTGTTATGGTGAAGACATTCAGACTTCGCTTTTTGGCGACCTCGTATACCAATTCGAAAGTTCTTCGGGGCTGATACAAGACAAGCAGGTCTGCACGATCGAGCAAAGAATGATCGTCGAGTGAAGGTTTAAAAAACCGCACTGTTCTTTGGTTATTGCTTTCTATCGACTTTTTCAGCATGCCTAAGTCTGGATGATTCATCTCGGATACGATAAAGACCTCTGTCTTTTCGTCTATGACTTCCACTGCGACACTTTTGCTGTTATTTGTAGTATTCCTTTCCGTTTGAAGTGTACCCACGCTGACCTCAATACGCTTAATACCCACGGATTCTGCTTGTAAGAGGATCTCGAGGCGCTGAGAATTATTCTGTTTATCGAACTGGAGTTCTGTGCGATAGCTAATCTGACCATTTACTGAGACTGTCAACGGAAGCTTCGCACCAACGGGGCCCTGGTAATTAACCAGAATTTCCACAGGAAATTGATTGTTGAGAAAAGCATACTTGTTAGTGTTTATTTGCTCTATGCGTACATCTTCGTAAGCTGTGGTATCGCCAATCACCACCGGATATATCCTTAAACTTTCCGTTGTATTGAGGAATTCATAATCAGAACCCACCGTTTGATTGCCATCGGTGAGCAATACCACTGCCGTTGGCTGATCGCGATAGGTCCTGCGGATGGTATTTAAGGCTGATGATATATCTGTTGTCCCCTTATCGAATGAAAGACTATCCATTTCGGTTACTTCCCTATCGAATTTCAGGATCTGTAATTCGAAACGTTCGGCAATTTCAGGATTCTCCAGAATATTTTGGATCACTTTAGTAAGCTCATCTTTTTGGCCGGAATCAGCTATGGATGATGAGTCATCGGCCAAAATAATCAGTTTACTCTTAACCAGATAGAGCTCATCTTTTGCAAATTTAGGGTTGATCAGCAACAGTAGCAGACTCATAATACCGATAAACCTGAAAAATGCCAGCAGGAGATAAAAGCGCTGATGTTTCTTTCTCAGTCCGGGGTATTGAAAAAGCACCAATGCCAGAGATATGGCAGCAGCAATTATGATCAGCAAAATGGTTTGTATCTGCATAATGATATCAATCCTTCCGGATCATCTGTTATACCGGAAGAATGGCAAAATTAATACACCTCGGTCTATTGAAAAACTAAAAGTAAAGGTCTGGTTATCAGGTTAACATCCCACCATCGACATTAATGACCTGGCCGGTGATGTAGGCCGACAGGTCTGATGCTAAAAACAAACAAGCATTCGCAATATCTTCCGGGGTACCGCCTCTCTTAAGAGGAATGGCATCGCGCCACCCCTGAACAGTCTTCTCATCGAGTCGCTCTGTCATTTCGGTTTCTATAAATCCCGGGGCGATAGCATTGCAACGTATATTCCTGGAGCCTAATTCGAGGGCAACCGATTTGGTAAAGCCTATCATTCCAGCTTTGGACGCAGCATAATTAGTTTGCCCGGCATTTCCTTTTACTCCAACAACACTACTCATATTTATTATGGAGCCTTTACGTTGTTTAAGCATCGTCCGCTGTATGGCCTTAGTCATGTTGAATACGGATTTCAAATTTACCTCTATAACGGCATCAAAATCCTCTTCAGACATGCGCATAAGCAAATTATCCTTCGTTATCCCCGCGTTGTTGATCAATACATCGATACCCCCAAAGTCCTCGAGAATAGAAGACACAAGGCTTTCGGCCTCTGTAAAACTTGCGGCATTGCTTTTATAGGCCTTTGCCTTTACACCGCTTTTGGTCAGTTCATTCTCTAATTCAATGGCCGGTCCTTCACTGGAACTGTAGGTAAAAGCAACATTAGCTCCGTGTTCGGCGAAAACCTTCGCAATTCCTCTTCCAATGCCGCGGCTGGCCCCGGTTATGATCACGTTTTTTCCTTCGAGTAATTTCATGCCAGATAATTAGTTTCTTAATTCAAAATAAGTCTTTTCACACTTAGGAATAGACTATTGGCCAAATTGATCGTCTAAGATTGGAGATCGGCTTGGGCTAGCCCATAACCTCTTTCACTTTTTTTCCAATCTCGGCCGGGGACTCCACAACGTGTATCCCACATTCCTTCATTATACTTTTCTTCGCCTGTGCAGTATCGTCGGTGCCACCCACAATTGCGCCGGCATGTCCCATCGTCCTTCCTGCCGGTGCAGTTTCACCTGCGATAAATCCAATAATAGGTTTCTTGCTGCCACTTTGCTTATACCATCTTGCCGCCTCAGCTTCCAGCTGACCTCCTATCTCGCCAATCATAACGATGCATTCGGTTTCCGGATCGTTGATGAACATTTCAATAGCCTCACGGGTAGTAGTACCGATTATGGGATCCCCACCTATTCCAATTGCTGTGGTAATCCCCATACCTTCCCGAACCACCTGATCGGCCGCCTCATAGGTGAGGGTACCCGATTTGGAAACAAGACCAACATTTCCTTTTTTGAAAACAAAGCCCGGCATAATTCCAACTTTGGCCTCTCCGGGAGTGATCACCCCCGGGCAATTGGGTCCGATAAGCACGCAATCTCTATTCTTGATATACTGATAGGTTTTGACCATATCGGCAACAGGAATGCCTTCGGTGATGGTAATGATGACTTTTATACCCGCCGTAGCAGCTTCCATAATTGCATCAGCGGCAAAAGCAGGAGGTACAAAGATTATAGTGGTGTCGGCCCCAGCTTTTTCCACCGCCTCTTCCACGGTATTAAAAACAGGTTTACCAAGATGTTCCTGACCTCCTTTGCCCGGGGTAACACCGCCTACTACATTGGTGCCATATTCAATCATTTGCCCGGCATGGAAAGTACCTTCACTTCCTGTAAATCCCTGAACTATAATTTTGGAGTTTTTGTTGACTAATACGCTCATTCAATTCGGTTTAATTTTGCTTGCACAAAAGTATGTTATTACAACCTATTTGTAAAAGATTCTTAAGCTATTCCTTTATTTGATCCAGTATAGAAGGAATCTTCTTTATGTTGTTCAATTCCCTCATTTTTTCACGGGCGTCTTCTGCCGGGCTGCCAAAATAGGCCTTACCGCCTTCCAGCGATTTAGCCACGCCCGACTGGGCATAGATCACCGATTTTTTACCAATGGTTGCTCCGCTAACCACTCCAACCTGCCCCCAAAGGGTTACTTCATCTTCAATTACAACACATCCGGCAATCCCAACCTGGGATGCTATAAGACATTTCTCTCCAATAATAGTATCGTGTCCGATTTGAATTTGGTTATCGAGTTTGGAGCCTTTTTTTATCGTCGTGTCGCCTGTGACCCCCCTGTCTATAGTACATAGTGCTCCAATATCTACCTGATCTTCTATGATCACCCGTCCCCCAGAAAGAAGTTTATCGAATCCCTCTGGTCTGTTTTTGTAATAAAAGGCTTCAGCTCCAATGACTGTTCCGGCATGTATGGTGACATGATCTCCGATAATGCAGTGATCGTATATGACTACGTTGGAGTGAATTGTACAATGGTCTCCAATGGTCACGTGATTTCCAACAAAAACACCTGGCTGTAATACGGTATTTTCTCCGATACTGGCCGATGGCGCAATCAGTACGCTGGCTGGTTCGAAAGGTTTAAAATGTTTTGTAAGTGTGTTGAAATCCCTAAACGGGTCGTCTGAGATCAGCAACGCTTTACCTTCCGGACAATCGACCTTTTTATTTATCAGTACAATGGTCGCTTTGCTTTTCAGCGCTTTATCGTAGTACTTTGGATGATCAACAAATACGATATCACCGGGTTCAACTACGTGGATCTCATTCATTCCAAGTACGGGAAAATCGTCGGGTCCAACGAAGGGGACTCCAAGGAGACTTGCAATTTCTTTTAGCGAAAAGGGTTTTGGAAATTTCATATCAGTACCCAACTAATCTTTAGCACGCTCCATATAGGCACCTTTTTCAGTATCTATCTTGATGCGGTCCCCCTCATTGATAAAAAGTGGAACTTTTACCTTGGCTCCAGTTTCAAGGGTAGCTGGTTTGGTGGCGTTGGTGGCCGTATTTCCTTTCACACCAGGTTCGGTATGTGATACTTCCAGAATTACGCTGGCGGGCATATCTACCGCCAATGGCATGCTGTCTTCAGTATTAAACATAATCGTTACAATGACACCTTCCTTCAATAAGTCCGGGGCATCGAGCGCACTCTCCTGTAAGGCGATCTGGTTATAATCGTCTGTATTCATGAAATGGTAAGT
>JBDNAQ010000189.1:0-3393 GCA_039768345.1 Flavobacteriaceae bacterium | reverse complement strand
ATTGTTACGCACGACTGTAACTTGCCCAGACCCTATTCCCTTGGATTCAGAGTACAAGGTGCCAATGGTATCTGGGAGGTCGATGGGAACCGGATCTATATCGAGGGAGAATCGCCCGAGCACCGATGGGAAGATGCTTCATCATGGCTCAGTCGTTACGATCATCCCCTATGGAAAAAATATGGTGAGATTGCCACTGGATCGGGCCATGGTGGCATGGATTTTTTCGTTCTGAATGCATTTGTGGAATCTGCCAGGCGAAAAATAGCACCGCCATTAGATGTTTACGATGCCGCTGCCTGGAGTGCTCTGACGCCACTCTCTGAACAATCGATTGCACAAGGAGGGGCGCCTCAGGACTTTCCCGATTTTACCAAAGGATTATGGGAAAGCCGACCCCCTTGGAATTGGTCGAGTGATGCTTATTGATCAGATGGTTTTCATCATATTAATGAGTATTCTAACAGTGGTAATACTCTGTAAAGAACTGATTTATATCATATTTTCCACAGTACATTCCCTTTAGCTTTGTAAGAAACAAGGCTTATTAATGGGCTCCCTGATACAAAAATATAACGTTCCCGGACCGCGATATACCAGTTATCCTACTGTTCCGTACTGGGATTTGGACGATTTCTCTGGCAGGCGATATAAGGAAACTGTAAAACAAGCTTTCGAGGTCAGCAATTCGAAAGAAGGGATCAGTATATATATCCATTTACCTTTTTGCGAACAGATGTGCACTTTTTGCGGATGTCATAAGCGCATTACAAAACGCCATGAGCTGGAGGAGCCTTATATCAGAAGTTTGTTAAAAGAGTGGAAACTATACACCGACCTTTTTGGCGCAAGACCCCAGATTAAGGAATTGCATCTTGGTGGAGGCACGCCGACATTCTTTAGCTCGGCGAACCTGGAAGTACTCATCGAGGGTATCCTGCGAAGAGCCAGCCTATTTCCCGGTTTTGAGTTTAGTTTTGAAGGTCATCCCAACAATACTACAAAAGAGCATTTGCAGAAATTGTATGACCTGGGCTTTCGTCGGGTTAGTTTTGGAGTCCAGGATTACAGCGTGAAGATACAAAAGGCCATAAACCGACTTCAACCCTTTTACCGCGTTAAACGAGTTACTAAATGGGCCAGGGAAATTGGTTATACCTCTGTGGGACACGATCTTATTTTCGGACTTCCGCATCAAACCATGGGCGACATCGAAAGGACGATTAGTATTACCAGAAATTTACGGCCCGACCGCATTGCATTTTACAGCTATGCTCATGTGCCTTGGCTTAAGGGGAGCGGACAACGCGGCTTTTTGGATGCTGACCTCCCTTCACCAGACGATAAAAGAAGACTTTATGAAAGAGGTAGTGAATTGCTACGGGCCATAGGTTATGAAGAAATCGGCATGGATCATTTTGCACTGAAGAGCGATACTTTATATAAAGCCATGGTCGAGGGTAGAATACACAGAAATTTTATGGGGTATACGGCCTCGAAAACCCATTTACTTGTTGGGCTGGGTGTCTCTAGTATTAGTGATAGCTGGTATGGGTTCGCCCAGAATGTCAAGGGTATTGAAGAATACGAACATTTGGTGGCTACAGGGTTTTTGCCGATCTATCGCGGGCATATTCTTAATTCCGAAGACCAGGCAATCCGCCGCCATATTCTAAACCTAATGTGTCGTTTTCGAACCACCTGGAATGAGAAAGAACTACAATTTAGTAGCCTGGATGACGTTCTAAATAAGCTGGTTGAAATGCAGGCCGATGGATTGGTTGAGATTTTACCCGCAGAATTGAGGGTAACAGAAAAGGGCAGGCCCTTCATTCGTAACATATGTATGGCCTTTGATATGCGGTTGCACAAAAAAGCTCCTGAGACCCAGTTGTTTTCGATGACGATTTAATCAGAATAAAACTTATGCGAAGTCTAAAAAAAGGAAAATTTTAATATTTTAACCCAAAAGTCAATATCATGAAAACGATCATAGTACCTATAGATTTTTCAGAACAATCCGAATATGCGTTAAAGGTAGCGGCTTCTCTGGCCAGAAAACACGATTCTGAGATCCTGGCGTTACACATGCTGGAACTCAATGAAGCTATGATTTCCTCCTCGGAAGGATTCCATCCGGAACAAACGGTTTTCCTTCTCAAACTAGCCGAGAAAAGAATCAATGAATTCCTCGACAAGGCATATTTAAAGGATGTAAGGAAGATCACTCCTATTATCAAACATTTTAAGGTATTCGGTGAGGTAAATGATGTTGTTGAAAAACACCAGGCCGATATTATTGTCATGGGTTCTCATGGTACCGATGGCCTGAGAGAGATCTTTGTAGGATCTAATGCTGAAAAAGTGGTTAGAAACTCCGAGATCCCTGTACTGGTTATCAAAGATGAAATAGCAGAATTTAAAGCTGATGACTTCGTATTCGCTTGTGCCTTCAAGGAGGAGTCGCTGGCGGCTTTTCATAAGGCAAAAGAATTCTCCGATAAATTAGGCGCTAAACTTCACCTGGTCTATATCAATACGCCCGGAGATAATTTCCTTTCCACCAAAGATGCCTACGATAGAGTAAGCAAGTACATGCAGAAGGCAGGTACCGGTATGGAGGTGATGATCTACAACGACTACAGTGTAGAGAAGGGAGTGCTGAATTTTAGTGAAAATATAAGTGCTGATTTAATCGGTATTCCAACCCACGGCCGGAAAGGTCTTTCCCATTTCTTTATGGGTAGTATAGGCGAGGATATCGCAAACCACAGCAAGATTCCTGTTATCACTTTTAAAATATAGGGGGCTACTGGGTTAAATTATAAAAAAAGAGGGCCAATTGGCCCTCTTTTTTGTGTTGAGAAAATGGTAAGCGGACTAATTATTGAAGCCGAATAACTCCTTTGAATTGAGGTTCCCGGCCAGGTCATCGAGGGTGGTTTCTTCAAAAGTCTCTATCATTTTTGAACGCGAGGAAGCAATTAGATTATGCATGGGGCAAGGATTTTCCTCCTGGCAATCTTCAAGTCCAATAATACAGGCTTCCATTTTTTTTCGACCATCAATAGTGTCAATTATAGACATTATCGATTGCTTCCTATTGCCCTCATCGACATAAAAACCTCCCTTGGGACCTCTGGTAGAGGAGATGATATTTCGTTTTGCCAGCGCCTGGAGCAGCTTCCCGGAATAGGCCTTGGGAATATTCATTTTTTCACAGATATCCTTCACTTGCAACTTATGATTTTCATCTGAATGCAAGGTCAGAAATAGTACTGCTTTCAAAGCATATTTGGAAGAATTTGTGAGCATAGTATTGGGACTTAATTTCTTATTACAAGCATAAAAAGATATTTTTATCCTTAATATGATTTTTGTCATGTTTTATCT
>JBDNAQ010000001.1:0-6146 GCA_039768345.1 Flavobacteriaceae bacterium | reverse complement strand
TTATTTTGGTGTCAGCAGAGGGAGGTGGTTCCCGTGCAGGACTTTGGTCCTTTTTAATACACAGTTACCTGCAAAATAGTTCCCCCGATTATTTTAAAGACCATCTCTTTCTGCTAACTGGTGCTTCCGGGGGAAGCGTAGGTAATTCGATGTTCTACGCCCAGGCCTCGGAACTTTTCAGGAGTCCGGCCCCCTACTCTTTTAAGGCGGAAGACAACAACAACGGTTTCGATTACAAGGCCAGTGCGCTCTACAATGAGAATTTCCTTTCCACTTCGGTGGCAGGACTTCTGGGGCGCGACCTGTTGCAAAGTATCGCCAACCGTTTTTCTTATGATGACCGCGGACGTTTGCTCGAGGAAGAATGGGAACAGGCGCATTTGGAGCATATCTCTGATCCAAAAAACGATCCCTTACTGGCAAGAGAGTTTTTATCTTTTTACCGATCCGATCAAAACGGTTTTACGCCCCCCCTATTAATCATCAATACCACCCATGTACAGTCTGGGCAATACTATCTGATCTCGCCGGTAACATTCGATAGGCAAAGGGATTTTAATGGTTTGAATGATCTGCTGACGGCCATGCAACAGGAAAATCCCAACTCCTCGGTCAGATTGTCCACAGCAATGTCGCTTAATGCCCGTTTCCCCTATATCAGTCCGGCCGGGCGCGTAAATAACATAGGGCAGTTTGTAGATTCGGGTTATTACGACAATATCGGCGGCAGTGTCAGTACACGGGTAAAAAGCCGGATTGAGAACTACCTTAGTTCGTTAAAAAATGGGGATACACTGCTCAAGGGAAAAATCAAAATAATCGACCTGGTGATCAAATACAAAGACGAAGAAAAAACACCTAAACCGGTCACTCAACTCAGGGCACCGCTGTCTACTTTGCTCAACGTAAGATCGGGTCATACCAATGAGATTGAAACCCGATTGAATGATGAATATGTCATCGAACTCGACACCACTAGAATAGGCCTGGAGCCTATTGAAATAAAGCGGATGATCGAGAAGCAAATCGCCAGCACAAAAGACAGTATTACCCCAGTGCTGCCTTTGGGCAGATTCCTCTCTAAAGCCGCCATTAAATCGATAGAAGCCAGGCTGCACGACGATATTATTGCCGCTAAGCTGGATAAACTTGTAGAATCCATGACTATGCAGCAACCCTGAACCCGGTTAATCAGGCAGCTCTCAATCGTACTTAAAAACGAAAAAAGCCATGCTCCGCTACTTCTCCTTTCGGCGCTTCTAATTCTGCGGCTGTTCTACTGGCAGCTGGTTTTAGTGGTGCGGTTTGCATTTCCTTCTATGGTGACAGACCAATACTCGCTGGTTCACCTTTTAAAGATAGTTATTAGAAGTATTGAGAATGGAAGTCCGACTAAAGTAATAGATCAAATGCAAAGAAAAGATCGCATCTTTTGATGTTCACCTGATCTAATTGAAAGCAATAGGGTTGCACTATGAGTAGATAGAAAATTGGCTTGTAAGCTGCTGCACAGGTTATGATACCAGCTTGACTTTCACGGCATTCATGCCTTTTAGTCCTCTTTCCAATTCAAAAGTGACCTTGTCATTTTCGTTGATCTCGTCGATCAGGCCACTGACATGGCAAAAGTGTTTTTCCTGGGTTTCCGTATCGATAATAAATCCAAAACCTTTGCTATGGTCGAAAAAGGAAACCTTTCCCTGGCGTATGGGATCGAATTCTTCTTCTATCTTTTTGGGTATGGATATTTCAATGCTTTCCAGCTCTATTTCTTCTTCTTTTATAGCAGGGTCCTGAGGCGTATCGGTCAAATTACCATGTTTATCAACATAGGCGAACGGAATTCCTCCGCCGCTTTCCTTACTCTCGGCCTTTCTGGCTTCTTTTTTCTTTTGTTTGTCCTCGCGCCTTTTTAGGCGTTTCTTCTCTTTCTCCCTTTTATTGTATGATTGTTGCGATTTCGCCATATATATTTTATTCGTCCCCTAAGGTAAAGCTTATCTCGCCAATACCAAACTGTTGTAAAAAAAAAGCCTGTCTGAAAACAGACAGGCCTGATAAACTTAAGATGTATGTCTTTAGATAACTCTTACGTTCACTGCGTTTAATCCTTTGTTGCCTTCCTGAAGATCAAATTCAACCTGATCGCCTTCGCGAATTTCGTCGATCAATCCTGTCACGTGTACAAAGTGATCTTTTTCAACACCTTCTTCGGTGATAAATCCATAACCTTTAGAATCGTTGAAAAATTTTACTGTTCCTTTACTCATTGTAATATAATTAAATTAAAATACTTATTTGAGCTGCAAATATGCTGCGAATTATTTAATTAACAGCTATTTATATGAAATAATTTTTTTCCGATCGACCCTGCCGGAATACCATAAGCCACCTTATAGTCTGTCAGTCTCAATAAAATTAACCACATGCTTGCTCATAGATTTCCAATGATCCTATGATGATAAAGTCTTTGACGAAATAACTATAGCCGGTAACAGTTATTATAACCCATGTCTACACTATTCAAAATCGGCCCATTTGGGTCGTACCAATAAGGTGATGATCAGTGGCCCGAGAAGGCCCATAAAGGATTGCAAGGGCGAAAGCCCGATGACAAGGTTGATCCCCAGTACCAAAACAGCACTCACCCATAGCCCATAAACACCAATCTTTTTCCATTGCCATATAGCGATGGCCAGCCCCAGGTTGATCAGACAAAAAAGAATCAATGCCGGAATAGCCCATCCGGGCAAACCGGGAAAGGAATCACGGACCGTGTCCCCGGCAAAGATGTAGTATAGCGCCAGCAAAGGATTGATGACGAACATAAAGATGAGAAAGGCCGTGATACAGCCGCCTCTTTTTTTTACGGTGTTTTCCTGGTTTTCCATAAATATTCAATTTTAATTTCAATGGTTTTTAAGTTCATTAAACATCGATGACCGTATCGCAGCTGAGCATTTTCTGAAGATGCTGCACGGCCTTTTCATCGGGTACGGCATCTATCTTAAATTGAAGCTCTTGTCCGTTTTTCTTTTTGATAGTCCCGCTTTTGGTCCAGATCCCCTTGTTGGTATATTCGGCAATATCACAAAGAGGAATGACATGCATATCTCCCTTTTTAAAGTTTGTATTGATATACAAGTGGGTGTTGGTGGTCATAAAACTATCGGGTGATAAGGCAAACATCACCTCACCGTCCTCTGGCTGATGACGCTTAAAACATCGTTCGATATAGTTTTTGTAAGTGGTCTCTTTAAGCATGGAGGCGGTGAGTTCAGCCGGACTGTTCTTTTGGGTGGTTTTGAGGTAATAATCGCTATAACTGTCAAAAATCCCATCCTTCCAGGCCTCATAACTGCTGAGCAGAAACTTGTATACATCACTAGCCTGTACTTCAGGACTGGGTGGCTCAACTGCGGTTGGCTCAACCCCAAGTGCCGCCTCATTGGCTTCCTGCTGAGTAGTGGCCTGGGCGTCTTTTTCAGGATTGTTGTTCCGCTTTATCCCCAAATAAAGATTAACGATGCCGGCAATCAGAATAATGGTAGGGATAGACTTAATGCCGATTACCCCTGGTTGCATTTGATAGATTAATGAACCACCACCCCATAGTATAAAAGCTACGCCCATAGCGATCTGCCACCCGGGCTTCATTGGTTTCGATTTCTTCTTCATAACATAATGGTTTTCAATTAGCTACTTTAGTGGGGGGAGGCAGGCCATATAAAGATAAACGAAAAATTTTTTCAATAAAAACCCGTTCTGGAAGAGTTATCAACCGCAAAATTGTTGATTTTAGGGTATTATGAGACCGGGGATTTTATGGATTTAAAATCTGTTATACCGCTAACTAAAAAGTACGTTCATCCGCTGGAGCCTACCCGTATCTTTCCAAAAGTTCCATGGCATAAACCTCGGGCCAGGGTGCATTTTCTATATCTGCAGTCTTATCTATTCTCACCAGCTCGTAGATGATCGTGCTTTGAGTGAATTCGCGGTTCATTAAATCGGACAATGGATTTTGCAAATGGGATGCATACCATAGTGCCCATTCCGGATCGGCCCCATCAGTCTTGATATATGCTTGATGATGGGCCTGACCAGTTTCTTTAAGTAAAGTAGCCAGTTGTGCGATTTTTGGGTTCTGCATTTTTCCGCTGATCAAATATTGTTTTTAATATTCCGCCGTGCCATCGGGCAGGGATCTTCGTTTCACTATGACATCCCTTATTTTCATCATCTATCATCCATCTTTTAACTTCCGACTTCTGACTTCCATCTTCCAACACCCAACTTTTAACTTTCCACCCTGACGAAGCAAAGCTTGTCAGGATTTACAACTTATCACTTATCATTTTACCCTTTCAATTTTCCATTTTCAACTTCCATCCTCCATCCTCCATTCTCCATCATTCATTATATGTCACCCGATAGATCGCATCCCCAACATCATCGGAGATCAATAATGATCCATCATCGAGGAATAAGAGGTCTACAGGCCGGCCAAAGGCTTCCTGTGCTTCTTCGTCGAGCCAGCCGTCTATAAATGGCTCATAGCTAACCGCTTCGTTGCCGTCGAGTTTCACCAGGGTGATCCGGTATCCAACTTTTGAAGAACGGTTCCAGGAGCCATGTTCGGCGATAAAGATATGTCCGCTATATTCCTGCGGGAACATATTACCTGTATTAAACTTGACACCAAGAGGGGCCACATGCGGATCGAGGTTTTGAGCGGGGGCTACAAAATCGCTACACGGAAATTGATCCCCGAATTCAGGGTCTTTAATGGTCCCACCATGACAAAAAGGATAGCCAAAATGCTGACCGGTTTCACTTAGTCGATTGAGCTCACAGGGTGGAATATCATCACCCATCAAATCCCTGCCGTTATCGGTAAACCAGAGTTCTTTGGTGTCCGGATGCCATGTAAACCCCACCGTATTGCGCACTCCCCTGGCAATGATCTCCCTGTTGCTCCCGTCGGGGTCCATTCGGGTGATGGTGGTATAACGTTCGTCTACCGATGTACTGTCACAAATATTGCACGGCGCCCCTACAGGTACATAGAGTTTGTCGTCGGGGCCAAAGGCAATATATTTCCAGCCATGGTGGAACTCATCGGGGTAATCGTCATAGATCACTTCCGGTTCCGGCGGAGAGGATAATTGTTGTTCGATATCAGGATACCGCAGCAAACGATTCACTTCTGCTACATAGAGCGCGCCCTCTCTAAAGGCAATCCCATTAGGGGTTTTCAGGGTGGTGTCGAGGACAATGGTCTTATCGGCCTTAAAATCCCCGTTTATATCCTGGATCGCATAGAGTTTATTGGCGGTCCGTGTACCCACGAACAGTGTACCGTCGTCCCCCATCGCCATAGACCGGGCTTCGTCAACCCCAGATGCGAAAATGCTGATCTCAAATCCTTCGGGAAGGTTAAGTCGTTCTAACGGCAAAACCGAGTCTTTAACTTCTTCAGCCAATACTTCCTCCTGGTTTTGCGCCTTTTCTTTACAGGATATGATCAGAATTGACAATCCAAGCAAGAAACCAAGTCCGGATATCAGGTTTTTATTTATCATGTATTGAATTTACTTGATGATTATTGATTATTGATTGTTGATTATTAATTGTTTATTGTTGATTGTTGATTGTTCATTCTCCTCTCTCCATTTTCAATTATCAATTATCCATTCTCCATTCCTCCTAAAAGTATTTTTTAAAGTGTTTCTTAAAATAAGACGCACTATCTGCAATGCTTTGCATGGAATTCACCGCAAAATTACTCCCTTGCTCCAGGTAATAATATTCAAGACCAGCTTTCTCTTTTTCAAGAAATGTCGGGTAAAAGTCTATAGAGCCGTTCCCGAGCTCTGTATAGTCCCTGCTTTCCTTGTGCATGTCTTTGATATGCCACATCACAAAGCGTCCGGGCTGTAAGGCGATCCAGTCGCTTGCACTTATTACTGAATCGTGTGCCACCCAGTAAAGGTCGAGTTGCATTTTTACCAGAACAGGATCGGTTTCGGTGATGATGATATCGTAGCCCACGCCACCTTTATGCTCTTCAAACTCAAACCCATGGTTATGGTAGGCAAATCCAAGTCCTCCGGCCAGCACCCGCTCCCCTATCCTGTTGAGCA
>JBDNAQ010000188.1:0-2831 GCA_039768345.1 Flavobacteriaceae bacterium | reverse complement strand
GGTGTTTTTCGCGCCGGCTATGGACCTGGATATGTATAAACATCCCTCCACTTCCAAATCGTTCCAAACCCTGGAATCTTATGGAAATATCATGATACCGGCAGTATCTGGCGAATTGGCAAGCGGGTTGGATGGAATGGGCAGAATGGCCGAACCTGAAGATATCATGACCTTTGTGCTGAACCATATCTCTAAAGAACTACCACTAAAAGGACAACGGGTAATGATCACAGCCGGACCTACATACGAAGCGCTCGACCCCGTGCGGTTTATCGGTAATTATTCCTCCGGACTTATGGGGTTTGAGCTGGCACGGGTGGCTGCCGAGTATGGAGCAGAAGTTGTGCTGATCAGCGGTCCTTCACATTTAAATCTTGACCATCCGATGGTAAACATAGTAAGGATTACCACGGCCGAAGAAATGTATTTAAAAGCCCATGAATTTTTCGATGATAGCGATATTGTAGTGGGTGCAGCGGCTGTTTCGGATTACAAGCCTAAAGATGTCGCCCAAAATAAAATAAAGAAGGAGCAGGAAGAGCTCAACCTGGAACTGGTTAAGAACAAGGATATACTTTTGTCGCTGGGTCAGAAGAAGCAGAAGCAATTTTTATTGGGTTTCGCTCTGGAAACAGAAAATGAATTGGAGCACGCCAAGGAGAAGCTCCGAAAAAAGAATTTAGATGCTATTGTCTTGAACTCGCTTAGGGATGAAGGAGCAGGCTTTTCTAAACCTACCAACAAAATCTCCTTTATTGATAAGAATTTAAAGATTACGCCGTTTGAATTAAAGAGTAAGGCCGAAGTGGCAAAGGATATCTGGCATGAAATCATCAGCAGACGTGAAGCATAGTTTCTTAATTATAATTTTATATTTATCTGGCTGTATTTGGGTCAACGCACAGGAGCTTAACTGTGTTATCACCGTTAACGCCGATCAGGTTAATCAGACCAACCGGCAGGTTTTTGAAACGCTCGAAAAATCACTTAACGATTTTGTAAATAATGCCCGCTGGGGTAGCAGGATCTATAACGAAAATGAACGTGTGAATGCCAGGATGTTTATAACGGTGAGCGAGTATGTTAGCCCGAATTTTAAGGCCACTATACAAATTCAATCCTCACGGCCTGTTTTCAACACTAATTATGAAAGTCCGGTTTTTAACTTCAAAGACAACCAGTTCAACTTTAGTTATGTCGAATTCGAACCTCTTGTATATAATCCCAATTCCTTTGATTCCAATCTTGTAGGGGTCATCGCTTACTATGCATATATAATTTTAGGCATGGATGCGGATACGTTTTCTTTGGAGGGAGGTACCGAGTTCTATCAGCAGGCCCAACAAATAACTACACAGGCCCAGGGTGCAGGGTCTACCGGTTGGAGACAGTCGACCACCGACAAAAGAAATAGATTTGTACTCGTCGACAATTTGCTCTCCAATACTTTTAGGGAATACCGTATTGCCATGTACAATTATCACCGAAAGGGTCTGGATATTCTGGGAGACAATAACAGTACAGGTAAACAGGTAATAGCAGGTTCTATGAGATTGTTTGAATCATTGATCAAACGCAGGCCCAATGCCTTTTTGATTCAGGCTTTTTTCGATGCTAAGTCCGAAGAGATTGCCAATATTTTCTCTGACGGTCCTAAAATAGATCTGGTTTCCCTCAAGGAAACCCTCAACAAAGTCGCCCCGTTTTATTCCAGTACCTGGAATGAAATAAGTTATTAACCTTCCATTTTTTTGGTATTCAAATCCTTTATCTTTACCTCTCTAATCTAAAGATGGAAAGGTGCTTGCAAAACTCTCGATAAAAAACTACGCGCTTATAGACGATATCAGCGTTTCTTTTTTTGACGGTTTCACCACACTTACTGGTGAAACAGGCGCAGGTAAATCTATTCTGCTGGGTGGCTTGTCGCTGGTCCTCGGCAAAAGGGCCGACCTCTCTTCGCTCAGAGACCCTGATAAAAAATGTATCATAGAAGCGGAGTTCGAGATCGATAAATATAATTTGGAGCCCTTTTTCAAGTCTAATGAGCTGGTATATGATCCACTGACAGTTATCAGGCGTGAAATATACCCAGGGGGGAAGTCAAGGGCATTTATTAACGATTCGCCTGTAGTTCTCGATATTCTTTCACAGTTGGGCAAAAACCTTATAGACATTCATTCCCAGCATCAAACCTTACAGCTTACCGAGCAGGATTTTCAAATCCATGTTCTGGATGCTTTGGGGGGAAACAAAGAGTTGTTGGTGCAGTATCAATCATGCCTTAATACCTACCTGACACTAGAGAAAGTGGTCGGATCGTTAAAGGAAGAACGCCAAAATGCCTTAAAAGAACAGGATTATAATAGTTTTTTGCATAAAGAGCTCGAGGAAGCCGGATTGGAAATTGGAATGGCAGAAAAGCTTGAGGCAGAGTATGAGGAACTAACTCATGTGGAAACCATCATTGAACATCTCTCGGCTGGGAACCAATTGCTCAATGATGAACAAAGAGGGCTTATCGTATCACTTATTCAATTAAAACAGCTGACCTCCCGCTTAGCCGAATTCGGTGAGGATTATCAAAGTATATACAAACGGGTAGAGTCGGTCTTAATAGAAATCGATGATCTGAGGGCCGATTTTCAGGAGCTGCTTGAGCGTAAAGAGCCTAACCCTCAATTACTTGAAGAGATTACGGATAAATTACAACTTCTACATGATCTGCAAAAGAAACATGCCGTTTTAGACGCAGACGAACTGATTAATATTAAGGAATCTCTTGCTCAGCGCATAGAGCAAACAGAGAATCTGGATGCCGATATAGAGGC
>JBDNAQ010000187.1:0-7884 GCA_039768345.1 Flavobacteriaceae bacterium | reverse complement strand
TGCAATCTTTTTGATGAGATGCGTATACTGATCACCACTTTCCTGATTCTTTTATTTGGGCAAATACATGCCCAAACCTATGAAGTAGGAATCTTTGCGGGAGGCGCTAATTTTATTGGCGATGTAGGGAGAACCAACTATATCTATCCTTCGTCATGGGCATTAGGCGGTATTGCCAAATGGAATAGAAGTAAACGCTATGCGTGGAGAGGCACTATTTATTATGGCCAGATGGTCATAGACGATAACAAATCGGAAATGGGTTCCAGGCAACAACGTGGATATTCCTTTAAAAACTCCGTAAAAGAAGCATCTCTGGGCCTGGAGTTCAATTTTGTGGAGTATAATTTGCATAAACTGGGACCGGCCTTTACACCTTATCTCTACACAGGCCTCACTTATTTCAGGTATAATTATCACTACTGGGATGCAGGCCTACTGCAAACGCTTGACCAGGAAGAAGGATCCTTTGCCATCCCTATGACACTTGGTTTTAAAGCAAGAATCAATCAATATCTTATCTTAGGCGGGGAAATCGGTGCACGTTATACTTTCACCGACAACCTCGACGGGAGTAATCCGGAGGGATCCAATTTTGAGGAATTCAGATTTGGCAATATTATAAGTAAAGATTGGTATGTTTTCTCAGGAATTACCTTAACTTATAC
The DNA here is from genome assembly GCA_039768345.1 of Flavobacteriaceae bacterium. GTDB lineage: Bacteria > Bacteroidota > Bacteroidia > Flavobacteriales > Flavobacteriaceae > JAHEJJ01. Next base: position 7,216 of record JBDNAQ010000187.1, on the reverse strand, counting down.
CTTTGGAAGGAAACCTTGTAGAGACTGTTTCGAGTAAAATCGATTATGAATACTATAGAAGATTTGGATGACAGGAACCTGCCCAGACATCTTGCTATTATTATGGATGGCAATGGTCGATGGGCTAAACAAAGAGGGAAACTCCGGGTCTTTGGTCATGAACATGGTGTAAAAGCAGTACGTGAAACTGTTGAAAATTGCGCCAAGATCGGCATTGAATATCTTACCTTATATGCTTTTTCCACCGAGAATTGGAAGAGACCCAGAATCGAAGTTGAGACTTTAATGCGGCTGTTGGTATCTACCCTGAAAAAAGAATTAGAAACTCTCCATAAGAACGATATCCGTTTAAATGCTATTGGCAATATTGAGTCCTTGCCGAAAAAAGCGTTTAGCGAATTACAGGAGGTGATATCAAAAACCCAGAACAATTCGAAAATGACCCTTACACTAGCCTTGAGTTACGGGTCGCGGGAGGAGCTGAAGAACGCTCTAAAAGAGATAGGAATCAAAGTTAAAAATAATATAATTTCTCCCGAAAAAATTGATGAAACCATTATAAATGATCATCTTTACACGCGAAATTTGCCAGACGTAGATTTGCTGATCCGCACCAGTGGTGAACATAGGATCAGCAATTTTTTGCTTTGGCAGATAGCCTATGCAGAATTATATTTTATTGATATATTTTGGCCCGATTTTCGAGGCCAACATTTGGTAGAGGCCATTAGGAATTACCAGAACAGAGAACGACGATTTGGAAAAACTAGCGAACAACTTAACTAGGGATATCAATAAGATCATTTTTAGCAAAATCCCTACACTACTTCTGTTTCTCCTTTTTACCCTACACCTCCAGGCTCAAGAATCCTCATATGAGAACGGGAAGCGATATATTCTCGGAGGCTTGTCTGTTACCGGTGTACAGAGTTATAATGAACAAACCGTCAAGACCTTTACAGGTCTCAGGGAGGGTCAGCCGATCACTGTTCCGGGTGACGAGATCAGTTCGGTAATAAAAAAATTATGGGATCTTGAGTTATTTAGCTCTATTGATTTTTATATAATTAATATCGAGGGAGATCAAATCTTTTTGGAACTCGATATCCAGGAACGGCCTACACTTTCTAAAGTGACCATATATGGGATTAAAAAGGGCAAGGTCGATGATATTATCCAGGACACCGATCTTAAAAAAGGCAAAAAGATCACCGAAAGTTTTATCTCCAATACCAAGAACTACATAGAGAATAAATACAAGAAACAAGGATTCCTCAATACACAGGTATTGATAGCCACTGCAGAAGACACCACAGATACCAATGCTCAGAGTATGGTGGTAAATATTAAAAAAGGCAGTAAGGTAAAGATTCGGGATATCATATTTGAAGGTAACGAAAAGCTCTCCAAAAGTAAATTGCGAAAGGCGCTTAAGAATACCAAAAAGAAGCAATTTGGAAGATTTTGGAAAAAGTCTAAGTATATCGAAGATGATTACGAAGAGGACTTGTCATCTTTTGTCGACAAATATGCCGAGAATGGTTATCGGGATGCCAGGATACTTTCAGATAGCATTATCAAAGTGAATGAGCGGAATATCGATATTAAAATCAAGGTAGAAGAGGGCAACAGGTACTATTTTGGGGATATAGAATTCATAGGGAATGCTGTTTACACAGACCGGCAGTTAAGCCAGACATTGGGGATCAAAAAGGGAGCCACTTATAACGGTGTCTTGCTGAGAGAACGTATCGCCGACGATTCCAAACCCGATGCCAACGACCTTACCAATTTATATCAGAATAACGGGTATCTGTTTTCTCAGATCAACCCGGTTGAAGTTTCGGCACAGAACGATACAATCAATTTTGAGATCAGGATTATCGAAGGAAAAGAAACCTTCCTTAATCACGTGACAGTAAGTGGAAATGATAAGACCAATGACCATGTAATTTTCAGGGAATTAAGGACAAGGCCTGGTCAGAAGTACAGCAAGGAAAATATAGTACGAAGCATACGCGAATTAGGCCAATTGGGCTTTTTTGATGCCGAACAGATCTCACCTGACATTCAGAATCCTGATCCTAATGCCGGGACCGTTGATCTTGCATATAACCTGGTGGAATCGGGCTCCAGTCAGATTGAACTACAGGGAGGATATGGCGGTGGAGGTTTCATCGGGACACTTGGTCTTTCCTTTAATAATTTCTCTATTCAGAATATATTCAACAAAAAAGCCTATAAACCTGTTCCCATGGGTGATGGACAGAGTTTTGCACTTCGCCTGCAGGCAAGTAGGACCTTTAGAGTCTATAGTCTGAATTTTGCAGAACCCTGGTTAGGTGGTAAAAAGCCTGTACGTTTCAGTACATCTCTTTCGCGCACCCAGCAGTTCCTGGCTTCTTTTGACAACAACGGCCGGGTACAGGTGAATAAGGATCAGCAGTTCTCGATTACCGGAATCTCCTTCGGACTGGCAAAACGGGTACAATGGCCCGATGACTTCTTCACGCTTTCCCATTCTTTGAGCTATCAGCTATATAATTTTAAGGATTATCAGACCGGTCTGTTCAATTTTGGAAACGGGAAATCGAACGAAATTGCATATACCATAGGGATTTCCAGGAGCTCGGCCGGCCCTGGAAGGATATTCCCACTCACCGGATCGGTATTTGAGATCACCGGGAAATTTACTCCGCCCTATTCCTTTTTTAACGATACCGATTATGCGGCGCTCAAAGAGCGAAGTGAAGAACTGGTGTTTTTGAGATCTCAACGCCCCTTAACCCCTGAAGAGACGACTGAACTTGAAACGGTTGACCAGACGAGATTTGAGTGGCTCGAATATTACAAAATTAAATTCAAGGGCGACTGGTATAGCCGGCTTGTAGGTAAACTAGTGCTGCGCACCAACCTGGAGTTTGGATTTTTGGGAAGCTACAACGAGGATGTGGGGAAAGTACCCTTCAATAGGTTTTTCCTTGGTGGGGATGGTCTGGGAAATAATTTTACACTCGATGGCCGCGAGACCATACAGTTAAGAGGGTATGAAAACAATTCCCTGACGCCTATCGACCCGGTTACCGGGCAACAGGAAGGTGGAATAGTCTACAATAAATACTCCCTGGAACTACGATATCCATTGACTTTGAAGCCATCTGCATCGATTTATGCGCTTGGTTTTTTAGAAGGTGGTAGCGCCTTTAACAATTTTCGGGACTATAATCCGTTTGAAATAAAAAGATCGGCCGGAGTAGGACTGCGTATTTTTATGCCGGCCTTCGGTCTTTTGGGAATAGACTTCGGCTACGGATTTGATGAGGACCTCAGACCACAATCATTGGGACAGGGTCCGAGTGGCTGGCAAACCCACTTCATAATCGGGCAACAGTTTTAGCATCGGGGGGCATTTTCCAAATTATCGTAGGGTAAACTACTCATTTTAAAAGTTTTGGTATTTTTGGCACGATATTTTCTATGTTAAAATGGGTACAACAATGAAAACAAAAGTTCTTTTAATTTTAGTGACCGTTTTACTGGTTTCAAAAGCTTTTTCTCAGCGTGGTGTGAGGATCGGTTATGTGGACATGGAGTATATCCTTGAGAATGTAGAAGAGTACAGAGAAGCAAGTGAACAATTAGAAAACAAGGTTCAGAAGTGGAAGATTGAGATCGAGCAACGCCAGGGAGTGGTGGAGCAAATGAAAAAAGATCTCATGGCCGAAAAGGTTTTACTGACCGAGGAGTTGATCACAGAACGAGAGGAGGAAATTCAAATCCTCGAAAAAGAAGTCCTGGAATATCAGCAGGATCGGTTTGGGCCAAATGGCGACCTGGTACTTCAGAAAAGAAGGCTGATTCAGCCTATTCAAGATCAGGTTTTCAGTGAGGTTCAGAAGATTGGAGCCAATAAAAGATACGATTTTATTTTCGATAAATCGGCAGATGTCGTAATGTTGTACTCCGAAAAAAGACACGATATCAGTGAGCTGGTTCTGAGAGGAATAGCAAGAACCAGAAAGGTCAGCAAGCCGAAAAAAAAGGCAGAGACCAAGTTGGAAGAATTTGAAGGCGAACCAGAGGAGGAGGAGATAAGTGAAGCGTTGAAAGAACGCCAGGATAAGGCCGCTGAGGCGAAGGATGCAAGGGAAAAGTCGGCAGAAGAAAAGCGCGCAGAGGCATTAAAACTAAGAGAAGAACGGAAAAAAGCATACGAAGAGCGACGCAAAAAATTACTGGAAGAAAGGGACGCCAAGAAAAAAGCAAAATTGGAGGAGCGTAACAAACTAAAAGAAAAAGCAAAAGACACCATAAACTAATTTTAGAAATTAACACTCAAAAAGTAAATTGAAAATCATGAAAAAGTTGAAAAAGGTAATTATAGCCCTGGTATTAATTGTAAGCGCAGCTGGTTTTGTGAATGCGCAGAGCAAAGTTGCCCATATTAATGTATCTGAGCTATTGGCCGAAATGCCAGAGATGAAGGCCGCTCAGGCCGAACTCCAGAAGCTATCTGAAACCTATAGGGTAGATATTGAGAGTTCTATGACCGAACTAAAGAACAAGTATACACAGTACTCAAATGAAGCGACCTCTATGTCTGAGGAAGAGAATCAGAAAAGAGCGCTGGAATTACAAGGTTTTGAAAAGAATATTGGAGAAGCCCAGCAGGCTGCTCAGCAGGAGCTGCAAAAAAAGCAAGCCGAATTGTTCGAGCCTATTTCAAAGAAGGCTCAGGCTGCGATAGAGAAAGTTGCAGCAGCGCAGGGATACGATTATGTGATCGACGCCACACAAGGAGGAGGTCTGATTGTATCAAAAGGAAAAGATTTGTTGCCTGAAGTAAAACAGGAACTGGGATTCTAAATAAACGAGACCCGAATTTTATAAAACCGTCCTGATACAGGGCGGTTTTTTTTTACTTTTGATCTAGCAGCAGATCAGACTAATCCACTATTAATGAACCATCATCCCATAGGTATATTCGATTCAGGTGTAGGAGGTACTTCCATCTGGAGGGAACTTCAAAAGCTGCTGCCCTTTGAAAGCACTATTTACCTCGCCGATAGTAAAAATGCTCCGTATGGGGAAAAGTCCGGAAAGGAGATCATTGCTTTAAGTGAAAAAAATGTAGACTGGCTTCTGGAAAGGGATTGCAAGATGATTATCGTGGCCTGTAATACGGCAACAACCAATGCGATCGATTATTTAAGAAGTCATTACACGGTTCCTTTCATTGGTATAGAGCCTGCCATTAAACCAGCGGCATTGAATTCGCGTACAGGAAAAGTAGGTGTTCTGGCCACAAGCGGTACACTGGGGAGTGAACTTTTTCTAACGACCTCCAAGACCCATGCTGAAGATATCCTGATCCTGGAACAGGTCGGGGAGGGTCTGGTAAAACTCATTGAAGCAGGGAAAGTAGATACGCCTGAAATGCGTACTCTCCTGGCAAGCTATCTCGAACCCATGATACAATCCGGAATCGATCAGTTGGTATTGGGTTGTACCCATTATCCTTACCTTATTCCTTTATTAAAAGAACTGCTTCCTGCCCAGGTGAAGATAGTTGACTGTGGGGAGGCGGTTGCCCGGCAGGCATATAGTGTGCTTAAAGAGAAAGAGCTGTTGAGCAATAGTGAAAAACAGGGTGATTATCGCTTCTACATCAATACCGATACATCTGTGCTTGAAAAGTTTCTATCTGCAGACAATTTTCCTCTTCATATAGAACAAAAGGATTTCTAGGCTCTATTTCTTTCGATACGTCTGATAGGTGAAGTCGTGCGCATGCTTATCATCTGCCGGGTGATATTCTTCAGCAATCAACTCCCAGTGATCCGGGTTAATAGCCGGAAAAAACGTGTCGGCTTCAAAGGATTTGTGAACCCTGGTCAGCTCTATGATATCTGTGATATCAAGTGCCAGGGCATAGATGTCACCACCACCGATAATGAAAGCATTTTCCTCCGGCGATAAAAGGCTTAATGCCTGATCCAGGGAGTGCACTACCAGACATTCAGGATAAGAAACCTCATAATTTCGATCCCGAGTGATAATGATATGAGTACGATTGGGTAATGTTTTTGGAAAGCTTTCAAAGGTCTTACGACCCATTATGATCTTGTGGCCACTGGTGAGCGTTTTAAATCTCTTAAAATCGTCCGGGAGATGCCATAGCAGATCATTATCCTTGCCCAGTGCATTATTATCGCCTGCTGCGGCGATCATTGTGATGGTTCCCATGGTTCTTTTTTTTTATTGATCTTCCCCAATGGAAATTCGGTTTCAATTTCTTTTTGAATCGCAGCAATTTTTGCGCGTTGTTTGGCCACCAGGATCTCTCGTTGTTTACGTTCCCAATCGGCCCCCATGAATTTTTTGGTTACAAATACATTGAAAATATGCAATGCCAGTAAGAATCCCCAAGCTGTTATCACCCATAAATACCAATCTTGTTCTACACCATATTTAAGGATTTTGTTGGTGAGGAACATAAAGACCGAACTTATAAGAAAAACCACCGTATGTGTGTAGAGGAGCCTTTTTTGCCTGATCCTCTTCTGAGCATATTCGAGCTGCATATGCTGTTCTGCTGTCACACCGGTATCGCTTGTGTTTTTAGAAAACATCCGAATCCTTATCTTTAACCGCAAAGATAATGGAATTAAATCCTAAGCCTTCAATACAACTTGCAGTATAGAAAGTCTTTTCCCGGATTACAGAAGTGTATTTACGCCGATACGGCGGCAACCGGATTAATGCACACGGATCTGGCCAAATGGAGACAACAGCACGACCATAACCAACTCAGTAGTGGAAGCTCTAATTGGTCCGAAATAGTATCCATTCTCAACGAAACAAGGGTTACTTTGAAAAGATTCTTTAAGGCCGATCAATCCGAAGTGGCACTGGTCCCCAATTTTTCTATCGGCATTAATCTCCTGCTTGAAAATCAACTTCCTGATCAGAATGTACTCCTGATAAAACATGATTATCCTTCGGTAAACTGGCCGATAGAAAATCGCAAATTCAATGCTACCTATGTAGCACCCGATCCGGATCTTGAACGGAATATAAGCCGGATAGTGGGATCGGGAAATATCCATATTCTGGCCCTGAGCCTAGTGCAGTGGCTAAATGGAATCCGAATACGGCCCGGTTTTCTCAAAGAACTAAAAGATCAACATCCTTCGCTCCTGATAATTGCAGATGG
>JBDNAQ010000186.1:0-8763 GCA_039768345.1 Flavobacteriaceae bacterium | reverse complement strand
CTGGCCGCAAAACTCAGCCAGGGCAGGGAGGCGGTGATCCCTGTTTTTACAAAAAAGATGGAAGCAATGCTGGGAACTCTTGGAATGCCTAATGCAAGCTTCAATATTCGTCTTTTACCCGCTCCGGAATACAAACAAAATGGAGGGGATAATCTTTTGTTTCTATTTTCAGCCAACAAGGGTATGGAATTCGGCAATATTAAAAAAGTTGCCTCCGGCGGTGAATTATCCAGGATAATGCTGGTGATCAAATCTATCCTTGCCGAATTTGAAAACTTGCCAACGCTTATGTTCGATGAAATCGATAGCGGAGTTTCGGGTGAAATATCAAATGCCATGGGCGATATTATGTTGAAAATGAGTAAGAATATGCAGTTATTCTCCATCACCCATTTACCTCAGGTAGCCTCAAAGGGCGCATATCACTACAAGGTGTTTAAGGTTGAAGGAGATGTTAAAACCGCTACCCGTATCAAACTTCTTGAGTCGGAAGAAAGAATAGTGGAACTCGCCGAAATGCTGGGTGGTAAAGCACATTCAGAGTCCGCTCTCGCCCATGCCAAAGAATTACTCAACTGATCCTTTCCTAGTCTTCTCTTAGCGATGTGGCATCTCTGATACCGATTCTCAAGCGAAGGTGATCGTTCTCAAGAAGAGTTTTGATATCTTTGACTCCGTATAATAAAATATATGTGGATATGGCATACGACTTACTAAAAGGTAAAAAGGGAATTATTTTTGGTGCTCTCGATGAACATTCAATCGCCTGGAAAACAGCAGAGCGCGTTCACGAAGAAGGTGGATCATTTGTATTGACCAATGCACCAATTGCCATGCGAATGGGCCAAATAAAAGAACTAGCTAATAAGACCGGTGCTGAAATAATCCCGGCAGATGCTACCGATGAAGAAGACCTGGCCAACCTGGTGAGCAAGTCTATGGAAATCCTTGGCGGCAAACTCGATTTTGTACTGCATTCTATCGGTATGTCGGTGAACGTCCGGAAAGGAAGACACTATACGGATGAGAATTATGGATTTACTGCAAAAGGATGGGACGTTTCGGCCTTGTCATTTCACAAAGTACTGCAATCGCTATATAAGGCAGATGCCATGAACGAGTGGGGTAGCATCGTTGCCCTTACCTATATGGCCGCACAGCGAACTTTTCCCGATTATAATGATATGGCCGATAATAAAGCCTATCTCGAATCTGTTGCAAGGAGTTTTGGCTACTTTTTTGGCAAGGAGAAAAAGGTAAGAGTAAATACAATCTCTCAATCACCTACGCCAACCACGGCAGGTCAGGGCGTAAAAGGATTCGATGGCTTTATCAGCTATGCCGAAAAGATGTCGCCTCTTGGTAACGCCACGGCAAATGATTGTGCCGACTATACCGTTACACTATTTTCAGATCTGACCCGAAAAGTTACCATGCAGAACCTTTTTCACGACGGAGGCTTTTCCAATACGGGTGTGAGCCAGGAAGTTATTGAAGAGTTCTCTAAATAGACCACATTAAAAGACGAACCGTCTGGTTTAAGATGGTTTCTTACTAGCTAATGCTTTTGAATTTTTCGATCATTATACCCGTTTACAACAGACCGGATGAGGTGAGAGAATTATTTCATAGCCTGGCAGAGCAGCGTTACGATAAACCTTTCGAAATCGTATTGGTTGAAGACGGGTCGGACCTGACCTCCAAAAAAGTGGTAGAGGAATTTAAGACTGTCCTTGATATTGTGTATCTGACAAAGACTAATTCTGGCCCCGGTGATTCCAGAAATTACGGAATGAAACAGGCTAGTGGAAATTACTTCCTTATTTTGGATTCTGATTGTGTTTTACCGCCTGATTATCTGCAAAATGTGGAAGATGCATTATCAAAAGAGTATGTAGACTGTTTTGGTGGCCCAGACACAGCCCACAAATCCTTTTCCGCCTTGCAGCGGGCTATTAACTATTCGATGACTTCCTTTTGGACTACAGGCGGGATCCGCGGCCATAAAAGCGCTGCAAGGAGTTTTCAACCAAGAAGTTTTAATATGGGATTGTCTGAAAAAGCTTTTAAAGCGAGTGGAGGTTTCGGCAATATCCATCCCGGTGAAGATCCTGATCTCAGTCTGCGACTTAAACAATTGGGATACAGTATCAGGTTGGTGCCAGATGCATTTGTTTATCACAAAAGAAGAATATCATTTCAATCCTTTACAAAGCAGGTATATAAATTTGGCTTGGTGAGACCTATTCTCAATAAATGGCACAAGAATAGCGCTAAAATCATTTTTTGGTTTCCTACATTATTCATCCTGGGACTTTTGTTTTCAATCATGGCTGTATTTATACCCTGGTACTGGCCTTTAGGGATATACGGTTTATATTTTTTACTATTGCTGATCGATGCCTGGACGCGTACCGGAAGTCTTCAGATTGGACTGCTGGCAATACCAGCAGTGTTGATTCAGTTCGCCGGATATGGGTACGGCTTTCTTAAATCGAATATCTTGGTTAATTTTAGTAAAAAGAAACCCAGAGAACTCTTTCCCAAATTGTTCTTCGAACCTACAACGACGTGAAAGCAAAGAAAAAGAATACCAACAAAAGACGTAAAACCAATATTTTTATTGTTTTTCTGATATGCTCAGCACTGATTTGGCTTATCAGTAAGTTATCTGAAACCTATACTCAAAGAGTCTCTTTTGATCTGAGTTTTGTCAATAGTCCCGACGATCTTTTACTTACAGGTACGTCAAAGGAAACTGTAGATGTCAGATTGAGTGCCAGCGGCTTTGGATTCCTGGGCTTCAATTTTGGCAGGAATTCATTGACCATGGACCTTTCTAAGGTTAGGAAAGTTGGCAATTCATATTATATTAACCGCGATGCTTATGAAAAACAGATTGAATCGCAGATACCGGGTGGTATGTCTCTGCTGGAGGTAGATCGGGATACAATGTTTGTTTATTTCGAAAAGCTTCATTCCAAAAAGGTGCCGGTTGTGCCCAACCTGGTGGTTGAGCTGGCACAGAACCACATTCTGGAAGACAGTTTGGTTATTTCCCCCTCCTCCATAACGATCAAAGGACCAAAAAAGGAGATCGACACTGTAGAACAAATCAATACTCTCTCGCAAAGCTTGCAGAATGTCTCACAGGATTTTAGCGTACAACTCGATCTGGCGAAGATCCAGGGGCTTGAGAATACCATTTTCGAGGTAAATTCCGTGGAGATCAGTGGTAAAGTATTTCGTTTTTCGGAGCAAATGATAGAAATCCCTGTAAGGGTGATCAATCTTCCGGCCGGAGTAGAAATCAAGACTTTTCCTCATGCCGTATCGGTTCTATGCAAGGCCCGGATAGACAGACTCAAGAGCCTGAGACCAGAAGAATTTGATCTGGTGGCCGACTTTAACTCGGCAAGAGCTGATCAAAAATTACTCGAGCCTCGGCTCGAGCAATGGCCTGAAGGTGTTTATAATGCGCAAGTGATGGACAAAGAAGTTCAATTTATTCTGATCCGACGATGATGCTGATAGGCCTTACCGGTGGTATAGGCAGTGGTAAAACCACGGTGGCCAGTATGTTCGAATCACTTGGGGTCCCTGTATATAAATCGGACGACAAGGCCAAGGAATTGATGATCACTTCAGAAGAGATGATCGCTGAGATCATAGCCTTGTTGGGCGACGAGGCTTATATCGCCGGTGAGCTGAACAGGCCATATATCGCATTGAAGGTTTTTTCCGATAAAACTTTTCTGGATCGATTAAATGCCATTGTACACCCTGTGGTTAGGGAAGACTTCCACCAATGGGCCAGTGAGCAGAACACTCCGTATGTCATCCAGGAAGCCGCAATCCTGTTCGAAAACGACGCATACCAAAAATTTGACCGTATGATACTGGTAACAGCTCCTAAACGACTGCGATTAGAACGTGTCATGCAACGCGACCAGGTGGCGGAGGATAATATAATTGCCAGGATGAACCATCAATGGGAGGATGAAAAAAAAATACCACTCGCCGATTTTGTTATTGAAAATATAGATCTATCCAGGACCGTATCTCAGGTAAAAAAAATCCATAAAAAACTTGCGGAAATTTCCGCCAGCAAAGAATTTTAACATTTTTGTTAAGGTTAGGTTAAACAACCGATTGACCAAAAGTTAAATTTTTAATTTTACAAAAGATGAATAAGAGATTATTTGTTCTTCTGGTCATATTAATGAGCCTATCTCTTATTGGGATTATCTCTGTACAGCTCTACTGGATAAAAAGTTCGGTAGAAGACAAGGAAGAACAATTCTCTACTGCGGTTTCAGAGGTTATGAATAAAGTGACCGATAAAATTGAGGACCGCGAGATGAGGGACTATTCAAACAGGTTTTTAAACCTAAAGGATAGCGTGGGGGAGTTTAAGAGTTCCCATCTGAGTAATATATTTTTTATTGACCGTGATCTGAATTCAAATGAGATCCTATTTTATTCTCATGGTATACTGGAGGAAGATTATGATATAGCATCAACGTTCTTTGACAATGGTAATGGTAGTGATACCGCGACCATAAAGAATTATACCAGCAAGCGAACGAAGACCATATTTAAAGAGGAATTCGGTCTGGATGGCAAGCGATACAAACTAAATCCTATTCAAAAACTTGAGAAGGTAGGGGGGCTATCGAGCATAGACAAGGCCGTTTTTGATGATGTTTACCGAGAATACGCAGAGAACGTTCCGATCCACAAACGGGTGACCAAACAGGAGATCGAGTTACTACTCGGCAGGGAGTTTCAAAATCATTCCATCAAAATTGACTACGAGTACGGTATTTACAGCCGTGGCCTGCCCACAAAGGTGAAGTCCAAACGGTTTAAATATTCAAAAACCGATCTCTATAAAGCTCCTATCTTTAAAAATAGTGAAGGCGACAGTGATTTTTCATTGCTTCTATCTTTTCCTAAGAAGAAAAAATTTCTGGTTCAGTCGATCTCAGGAATGGCAGCCCTGTCGTTACTCTTTACGCTGATCATAGTGGTAGCATACTCCGGCGCCATTTATCAACTTATCCGCCAGAAACAGATATCGGAAATCAAATCTGACTTCATCAATAACATGACGCATGAGTTCAAAACGCCTATTGCAACGATAAACCTGGCCGTAGAAGCGATCAAGAATCCTCAGATTATTGACGATAAAACCAAGGTTAAGCGGTACCTTGAAATGATTAGGGATGAAAATAAAAGAATGCACGCCCAGGTAGAAAATGTACTGAGGATCTCGCAGTTGGAGAAAAATCAGCTCGATATCAGTAAGGATAGGGTAGATGCACACGACATCATTAAAAAAGCAATCGCTCATGTGCAGCTGATAGTGCAGGATAGAGGAGGTTATATCAATGCACATTTGAAAGCAGAACGATCAGATATTCTGGCTAATGATGTTCATTTTGGAAATGTTATGGTGAATATTCTGGACAATGCGATGAAATATTCACCAGAAGAGCCAAAAATAGATGTGTTCACAGAGGTCGCCAATAACAATATAATAATAAGTGTGCAGGATCAGGGTGCTGGTATGAGTAAAGCGGTGCTAAAAAAAGTATTCGAAAAGTTCTACAGAGAACATACGGGTGATATACATAATGTTAAAGGACACGGCCTTGGGCTCGCCTATGTAAAGAAAATAGTTGAGGACCACCAGGGTGAAGTATACGCGGAAAGCGATAAAGGCAAGGGCAGTACATTTTATATTAAGCTGCCTTTAATATAAATTATATGGAAACAACAAATAAGAAAATACTATTGGTAGAAGACGATCCTAATTTTGGGATTGTACTAAAAGACTACCTCTCCATGAACGAATTTGATGTGACCTTGGCCAAAAATGGCATGGAGGGATTCGAGAAGTTTAAGAAAGACAATTTCGACGTTTGTATTCTCGATGTCATGATGCCCTATAAAGACGGGTTTACACTCGCCAGGGAAATTCGTGAGAAAAATGAAAACGTGCCTATTGTATTCCTCACGGCTAAAACTATGAAGGAAGATGTTTTAAAAGGCTATAAAGCAGGGGCAGACGACTACCTCAATAAACCTTTTGATTCTGAAGTCTTACTGATGAAACTCAAGGCCATCCTCCAGCGAAAAGCTTCCAACACTTTGGCCGACAGCAAACAATTCGAGTTCAATGTGGGTAATTTCCATCTTAACTCCAAATTGAGATTCCTTAAATATAAAGAGGAAGATGCTATAAAATTATCTCCAAAGGAGAACGAACTCCTAAGATTGCTGGCTCTTCATGAAAACGATCTTATGCCAAGGGAATTGGCATTGACAAAGATCTGGCGAGACGACAATTATTTTACCTCCCGTAGCATGGATGTCTATATCGCTAAACTGAGGAAGTATCTCAAACGAGACGATTCGGTTCAGATCCTCAACATTCACGGAGAAGGATTCCGCTTGGTGACCAAGCCCGAATGATCAAGAATTTAAAGGCAGCTTTGGCTGCCTTTTTTATTTGATCTTCTCAAGGATATATGAGACGGTCGATTCCTGTGAACCTCCGATAGGGACCGACAGAGCATAGGACGGAATTTCCAGTGTGTCGAATTGAGATCGAAGTAGCTTAGCCGGCATAAAATGATCTTTTCGACCTTCCATTCTTTGAAGTATTTCATCAAAACTACCATCCAGATAAATCCATTTGATCTCTTTTCCCAGTTCGCCGGTGAGAAGTTGTCTGTAGCTTTCCTTTAATGCAGAACATGCCAGTACCAGTCCTTGGTCCTGACGGTCTGTTATCAATTTGTTTAGTCGGATTAACCAACCATGACGGTCATCATCATTTAAGGGTTTTCCCGATGCCATTTTTAGAATGTTCGGCTTGGGATGATAGTCATCGGCATCATAAAATTCGAGTCCCAGTTTCCGGCCTAAAAGTTTACCAATCGTAGACTTGCCCGATCCTGAAACCCCCATTATGATTATAATACCTGGAAATTCTTTCATATTTCTTTTCTTAATCTATTTTCGACAAGATTGATTACTTTCCCGAAATCTTCCTTATGGTCTATCCAAAATACCTCCTCATTCTTTCGAAGCCATGTGAGTTGGCGTTTTGCATAACGACGCGTATTCTTCTTTATTTCTGCCACGGCTTTGTCCAGGTCCCATTTTCCCTCCAGATATTGGAAGAGTTCCCGGTATCCTACGGTTTGTAGTGCCTTTAAATCCTTATTTTTCAAAAGCATCCTCGCCTCATCGAGCAATCCTGCTTCCATCATCATTTCTACGCGCTTCTCGATTCGCCGATAAACTTCCTTCCGCTCGGCACCAATACCAATATAAAGGATATTAAATGGTCTTTTTTTTCTGGCTTTTCCCAGGTATGATGAATACGGTTGGCCGCTTGTCCTAAAAACCTCAAGCGCCCTGATGATTCGATGAGGATTTTGAAGATCTACCCGGCGGTAATATTCCGGGTCTGCATTTTCAAGAAGCTCTTGCAAATAAGCTAAACCCTGTTTTCTGAATTCGGAATTGAGCTCCTGTCGTATACCTGGCTCTATTTCCGGAAACTCGTCCAGCCCTTCAGCAAGCGCTTTTAAATATAGTCCGCTTCCACCAACAGCGATGACAATATTATGCTGCAGAAACAGATCCTCGAGCAGTCTCATTGCCGCTTTTTCAAAATCTCCCACCGACCATGGTTCATCAATGCTTCTATTTTGAATAAAATGATGAGGTGCTTTGGCCAGTTCTGCACTCGAAGGAACAGCAGTCCCAATCGCCATCTCTTTATAAAACTGTCGGGAATCCGTGGAGATTATCTCGGTGCCAAAGTGCCTGGCCAGTTGAATAGACCAGGTGGTTTTACCAATGGCCGTAGGACCAACCACTGCGATCAGTGTTTTTTTCATCAGAGTTCAGATCCGCAGTTATAACAATGTTTAGCGGTCTCCAAATGCTCTTCAGCAAGACAGTTTCGACATGAAAGTCCACTGGGAGTGTCGGCCATTTGCTTTTGCTTGGAGTACTCAACCGTTACAATACCGGTGGGGACGGCTATGATACCATAACCGATGATCATAATGAAGGCGGCAACAAACTGGCCTATACCTGTTTCTGGTGTGATATCACCGTAACCTACAGTGGTAAGGGTTACGATAGTCCAATACACACTGTGCGGTATGCTGTCAAACCCATGTTCCGGCCCCTCCACCAAGTACATAATGGTTCCGAGGAGTACCGATATGATGAGCATAAAAAATACGAAAATCGAGATTTTAGCCCTGCTCGCATGGAGTGCTCTTACTAAATTGTTAGACTCGCCAACAAATCGCACTAATTTTAGTATCCTGAAGACACGCAAGAGACGTAAAGCCCTGAAAGCCGTTATGTACTGAGAACCAACCACAAAGAACGACAGGTATTTGGGTATCGTTGATAGAAGATCTATGATCCCGAAAAAACTAAAAACATAATTTCTTGGCTTTTTGATACATATAAGACGGAGGGCATATTCGATAGTAAACAGGATTGTTACTATCCACTCTGAAATGTCGAGAAATTCATGGTAATTATCATCGATACGGGGAACGCTTTCCAGCATCACGATCACGACGCTGAAGAGAATCACGATCAATAATACAATATCAAAAAACTTCCCTGCAGGAGTATGGGTCCCGTAAATTATTTCATGGAGTTTTTTCCTCCAACCTCCATGTGGCTTATAGTCTGTCAATTCTTCTGGTTCAGGTCGAT
>JBDNAQ010000185.1:0-9149 GCA_039768345.1 Flavobacteriaceae bacterium | reverse complement strand
GCCAAAGAAGGGATGCCGAATATACCTGGTATGGACTCTTTGTTTAAATAGCCGGCGAGATTAAAAGACAAAAAAAAGTACATTATAGCAGTTCCGAATATTTTTGATAAATTCGGTGATAACAGGATGATTGAGATAAAACAACAAAAAAACAATACATACCAGTTTCGTTTAAAAGCAGCTGGTGGTAAAACTTTGCTAAAGAGCATCGATTTCAAAAGTCTGGAAGAAATTGAACAAACCGTGCAACAACTATCTCCGTTGACCAATGACTATAATGTGATTGAACGGAAAACCAACTACGACGGTAATTTTATGTTCAATTTAAAAGATCAGAGTGGCAGGGTAATAGGCAAAAGCCTGTTATACAATTCCGAAGCCGGCATGGAAAACGGAATCTCAAATCTCAAACGCAGTATACGTTCGCTCTCTAAGTCTGGCCGATAGTATAATTCTTCAATACCTCCAAAACCCGCTGGTGCATATTCTCATCATAGTCCAAATGGGTTACCATTCGCAACTTCCCTTGTCCCATACCGATCAGATGAATATTATGATCAGCGAGATATGATATGAAATCTTCCTGAACCACCAGAGAGGATTTTAATTCAAAAATGATAATATTGGTTTCGATGGGTTCCACCTTGCTGATATAGGGCAGATCTTCCAATACAGATCCAAGGTCAGTTGCTCTTTGGTGGTCCTCAGCTAAACGCTTTATATGGTGGTCCAGAGCATAGATTCCGGCTGCAGCCAGATAACCCGCCTGTCTCATTCCGCCTCCCAGGATCTTTCTGATCCGCAGCGCTTGGTGAATCAAGGTTTTTTTACCTACAAGTACCGAACCTACCGGACATCCAAGCCCTTTGCTTAAACAGACACTTATTGAATCGAACAATTCTCCATATTGTTTCGGCGTTTCCTGGCGGGCTACCAAAGCATTCCAGATCCTAGCTCCGTCTAGGTGGTATGCCAATCCATTCTGATTACATATTTCTCTGATTTTTTGCAATTCCGTGAAATCCCAGCAGGCTCCTCCTCCCTTGTTTGTGGTATTTTCAACGCATACCAGTGCGCTAAGCGGACTATGATAAAAATCGGGAGGGTTTATCGCCTCCAGTACCTGTTCGGCCGTCATCATTCCCCTGGTCCCGTCTACAAGCTTACAGGAAACCCCACTATTAAAACTCACACCTCCTCCTTCATAATTATAAACATGGGCATATTTGTCACAAATCAATTGATTTCCTGGTTCGGTATGCAATTTGATTGCGGTTTGGTTGGTCATGGTGCCGCTTGGAAAAAACAGGGCGGCTTCCATACCAAACATCCGGGCAACTTTATCTTCGAGTTCATTTACGGTAGGGTCTGCCTTGAAAACATCGTCCCCTACCCGAGCGCTCATCATGGCGTCGAGCATGCCCGCCGTGGGCCTGGTAACCGTATCACTGATCAGGTTTATCTCTGTCATCTATAATCAGAATTGGCAGTCCATCCCTATAGGCGATCCATCCGGGATCTTTGGGGCAGATATTGTTTTATGATTTGCCGGTTCCTTAAAGTACGCATTGATGATCCGGATCATCTCTGCGTGGTCGGCTGTTAGTTCCATTCCTGTCCAATCATTTGTAAGCTGCTTGAGTTTTAAATGGCAAATGGCACGCACCTGAGGATTGGTGTTCTTTGTCGCACCTAATGATATTAAATGCTCCAATACTCTGTAATTTATGGCACTCTGAACGCTGGCGAGATATGCATCCTTATATGATTTCATCAGAGTTTGACGAAAAATAATATCCAGAGCTTCTTCCAAACCCAGTTGATCAGCAGATATACTTTTCTGCTGGATCAATCTCGAAGCCCGTTCGGGATGAAACAAGAGTCCCAGGCTGAGATCCGCCGCAGTTTGGGCGGCTCCTATCGGATCAAAAGCCGTTCCTGTATAGCCTTTGAAAGATTCCCTGGTTCTTCCATACCCCAGTGCTCTGGGAGGGAATAGATTAAGTTTTTCATCAGGAATGGCAATCACCGAGGCGTCTACAGTTCTAAGTACAGCCTTAAGGGCATCTTCTTGTTCTTTTCTGCTCACAACAGAATGAGCTGGCAGATTATCCCCTTTTACCGAGTAATGATAATCTAATCCTCCGATGAGCTTTACCGCTGCCTCGGTCTGATAGCGATGGAAAAGGTAAAGGGGGACAAAGACATCCTCCAGTACCGTCATAGGTTCATTGGTACGTATATTATCAACTGAAAAGTTGTCAATAGCTTTTTTTCGAACAGCAAGAACTCTGTTTAATTCTGCACTGGGGCTGGCCCCATTATCCCATAGATGAGCTTTAGCATGTGCTCCTCCTCTGGGTCGGGCGTCCTGATCAGACATATATTGGAGGCCCCTTTCGTAGGCGGCTTCCAGAATTTTGTTCAAAGCATCCCGTTCATTTGTACCTTCCTCAAAATCTGAATATGCATAAGCTACACTTACCTTGTCCCATTCCCCAATACCATTATCATAGGCGTTGCTAAAATCGATCTGATCTCCGGCTAATTCAATTTTCGGGTGCGGATAATCCATAACGGAAGCTCTACCGTTGGTACTGGCTGCGAAATTATGAGCAAATCCTAATGTATGACCAACTTCATGTGCCGATAATTGCCGGATACGTGCCAGGGCCAGTTCGAGCATTTCACCATGATTTTCATCTCTCTCTGAAAAGGGTGTATTAGAAAGCGCCTGGGCAATAAGGAAGTCTTGTCGGATACGAAGACTCCCAAGACTCACATGACCCTTAAGAATCTCCCCTGTTCTGGGATCGATAACACTATTACCGTAACTCCAGCCACGAGTAGATCGGTGTACCCATTGGATCACATTATAACGCACATCAAGCGGATCGGCATCATCCGGTAAGATCTCGACCCGAAATGCGTTTTGATAGCCATTAGCTTCGAAGGCCTGGTTCCACCAGCGGGCACCCTCAAGCAATGCTGTACGGACAGGTTCCGGTGTACCATTGTCGAGATAATAAACAATGGGTTCAACCGCCTCGCTTTTGGCCGCTCCGGGATCCTTCTTTTCCAGTCGATGCCGGTTGATATATCGTTTTACAATCGGTTCTTCTACCGGACTGGCATAGTCGTAATAAGAAAAGGAATACGAGCCCGATCTAGGATCGAAGGCACGTTGCTCATAAGTCATTTCGGGTAATGCAATAAATGAATGGTGCTGCGCAACAGTGACAAAGTTAGGATTAGGGGTAACCGATCTGATTAATTCCCCTTTAGGGTCTCCTTTGAAAGTTAGCCAGATATCGAATTCGATATTTTTTGGAAAAACCTTTGTCCGTGCCATATTCAACGCGCTCCTGTTCTTGTCTAATTTGTAAGTGCCCTGCTCCATACCCTTTAAACGACTGGATACCCCATGGGCATCGCGGAAGAGGAAGTCGGTAATATCGATGATGTACCGCCCGCGGTCTTCCTCAAGAATAGTCGCACCAAAAAGCACAGATTTGGCAAAAGCCTGTTCTACTGACAACCGCTCCAATTCATTGGTAGTCTCTGCACGGAACTTTGTATTCGGTTGTATTAACAACAACTTGTTCCCTGCCTTTTTAAAATATACAACTTGCTCATTTCCAATTTGACCCCTATCTAGACCTAAATCATTACTTCCAATACCGCTGCTCAGGGAATAGACATAAAGAAACTCCTGATTGAGTCTGTCTACCTCCAAATAAAGCTTGTCTTTTTGCCCATCATAATAAGTATTGAAGAAGCCTTCAGATTTAATGAAGTCCTTTTTATCGAGTTCCGTTTGTGCCTCGATCGTTGAAAAGCAAAATACTATAGCCAGTGTAAAAAATAGGGTGTGTTTCATGGTTGGTATATCAGCTTCTAAATTTATATAAAATTGGTTGCCCAACCATGTTTAAATGCTATTTTTGCCCAAACGCTATTTTATGCTCAGCACAGATCAATACAAGGATCTTATTGAACGCCTTGGTGCGTTAAGGAGGTATCTTTGACATCGATGCAAAACTTATTGAAATAGAGAACGAGGAAGAAAAAACCCTCGCTCCTGGCTTTTGGGATAACCCGATGAAGGCGCAGACCGTGATGAAAGTGCTGCAGGCCAAGAAAAAATGGGTGACCGACTATAATCAGGCTTCATCCCTGCTATCTGACATGGATGTCATGTTAGAATTCTACAAGGAGGGCGAAGTAGGCGATCAGGAGATTACAGACTTATATCGGAAAGCTACGCAGCAGATTGAAGACCTGGAATTTCGAAATATGCTTTCCGAGGAAGGAGATGACATGACCGCAGTCCTGCAGATCACCGCAGGTGCCGGTGGCACGGAGAGTTGTGACTGGGCCGCTATGCTGATGCGGATGTACATCATGTGGAGTGAGAAGAATGGGTACAAGGTTAAAGAACTAAATTATCAGGAAGGCGACGTGGCCGGGATTAAAACTGTAACACTTGAAATAGACGGAGACTTTGCCTTTGGATGGCTCAAAGGAGAAAACGGTGTACACAGGCTGGTTAGGATCTCACCTTTCGACAGTAACGCCAAACGCCATACTTCCTTTGCCTCAGTCTATGTTTATCCATTGGTCGACGACAGCATTGAAATCGAGATTAATCCGGCCGATATCGAAATCACCACAGCGCGTTCAAGTGGTGCTGGCGGCCAGAATGTGAACAAGGTAGAAACCAAGGTTCAGCTTGTACATAAGCCCAGTGGGATACAAATTTCCTGTTCTGATTCCAGATCACAACACGATAACCGGGCTACAGCGATGAAAATGCTTAAATCGCAGCTCTATGAGATTGAATTGCGAAAGAAACAAGAGGCACGGCAGGAGATCGAATCTTCCAAACTTAAGATTGAATGGGGATCGCAGATCAGGAACTATGTTTTACATCCCTACAAACTGGTAAAAGATGTTCGCAGTGGTAAGGAAACGGGTAATGTTGAAGCCGTGCTTGATGGTGATATCGATGCGTTTCTAAAAGCCTATTTGATGATGATGGGGCAGAAAGAAGTCTAATTTAAGAACCAGCTGTCGTAGGAGGACAGCAGATTAATTTTGATTATGATAGAGATATACCACAATCCGAGATGTAGAAAATCGAGAGAAGGCCTGGCAATTTTACAGGAATCCGGACAAACTTTCGAAGTAGTGGAATACCTGAAAGATGTTCCTTCTGCAGACGATCTGGCTGAAATTGTAAAAAAACTGGGAATTGAACCCGCGCAGTTATTGCGCAAAAATGAAGCAATTTGGAAAGAAAAGTACAAGGGCAAAGAACTAAGCGATATGGATATACTTAAGGCAATGGCGGATCATCCAAAACTAATCGAACGTCCAATAGTTATTTCAGGCAATAAGGCGGTTCTTGGAAGACCACCCGAACTCATCGCTGAATTCATCTCCAAATAGACCCTAAGTATTTGGCAGACAGTCAAAACTATAACTATATTTGTATAACATATCTGTAATTAAAGAACTATAATGAAACTTCGATTATCTGGAGTATGGATGATAGCATTGCTGATGCTTTGGATGTGCCAGGCGGAAGCACAATACCGGAACGGATACCCTTATTCGGGAAGGCCTAATAGTATTATTCCCCAGGCAAACGATGAAAAACCAGAACCAAAGGCATTAACCGCCGAGGAGATCGTTGAAAGGGAAATGCCTAATATAACAGAGGCCGCACAGTTAAATCCTTTTGAGCAGGCTGTGGTCTCATCTATACTTACCAAGTACATCCAGCAACGAATCGAGCTTGGAATTCTCGATTTGGAACCTCAAAAAACCAGAGAAAAGTTAGAACAGATCAGAAAGAATCAGAACGCAGAGCTCGAGGCAGGACTTCCGGAAGAAAAATACAAACTTATCCTTGAGATCCAGGAGAAAGGGGTAAGAAAAGTGAAGAGTGGTAAAAAGAAAGGCAAAAAGAATAAAAAGAAAAAGGAGGTTGAGCAATAAACTTATTATAAAATAAAAAGCCCGTAAACGGGCTTTATTTTTTAGATATCTTCTTTAGCTCTTCTGGCGTCACGCCTTTCTTTCCACATCTCTCTAAGGTTACCTCCAAGCCAATAAGGAACAATAAAAAGCAACAATAGCATCATCAACCAAAATCCGATGGTCACAATTGTCAGAAAGGCAAGAAATCCAAGGTACTGATCAAAATCAAACATACTACTGCTTTTTATTCAAAAACAAAGATAATCCTAAAACTATCAATTGTACAAATTGGATTAAAAAATATTAAGGTAAAATAGCATATTTTCCCCTAGAAAACGACTTGCTTTTGAGCTACCTTTGCTCTAATTAAATATTGTACTTATGAGTTATAGAGTTGAAAAAGACACCATGGGTGAAGTGAAGGTGCCTTCCGATAAATATTGGGGTGCACAAACAGAACGTTCACGGAATAATTTTAAAATAGGGCCTCCGGCGTCGATGCCACTCGAAATTGTCTACGGTTTCGCTTATTTGAAAAAAGCCGCAGCGCACGCTAATTGCGAGCTCGGTGTCCTACCTGAGGAAAAAAGAGATCTGATCGGTAGTGTATGCGATGAAATTCTCGCAGGCAAACACGATGAACAATTCCCACTTGTGATCTGGCAGACTGGTTCCGGAACCCAGAGCAACATGAATGTGAACGAGGTCATCGCAAACCGGGCACACGTACTGGCGGGAAAAGAAATAGGACAGGGTGATAAAACGCTACAGCCTAATGATGACGTTAATAAGTCTCAGTCTTCGAACGATACCTTCCCCACCGGAATGCATATTGCAGGTTATAAAATGATAGTAGAAACCTGCCTGCCCGGGGTAAAACAGCTTAGGGATACACTCAATAAAAAGGCTGAAGAATTTAAAGATGTGGTTAAAATTGGACGTACACATCTCATGGATGCCACACCGCTTACATTAGGCCAGGAATTTTCGGGATATGTTTCTCAACTCGACCACGGCATGAAAGCTTTGAATAATACCCTAAATCACCTTAGTGAGTTGGCCCTAGGGGGTACAGCTGTCGGCACCGGACTCAACACCCCTCTGGGATACGATGTTTTGGTTGCCAAATACATTGCACAATTTACCGGCCTGCCCTTTATTACGGCAGAAAATAAGTTTGAGGCCCTGGCTGCTCACGATGCCTTTGTTGAAGCTCATGGCGCGCTTAAACAATTAGCGGTTTCACTTAACAAAATAGCTAACGATATAAGAATGATGGCTTCAGGTCCGCGTTCAGGTATCGGTGAAATAACTCTACCTGCCAACGAACCGGGTAGTTCAATAATGCCTGGTAAGGTGAACCCAACCCAATGCGAAGCGCTGACCATGGTCTGCGCTCAGGTCATTGGCAATGATGTGGCAGTGAGTGTAGCAGGAACACAAGGCCATTACGAACTCAACGTATTTAAACCTGTTATGGCCGCAAATCTACTTCAGTCGGCCAGGCTCCTGGGAGACGCCTGTGTGAGTTTCGACCAAAATTGTGCTATTGGAATTATGCCTAATCAGGAAGTCATTACCCGTTTACTAAATAATTCGCTAATGCTTGTAACTGCCCTCAATACCAAAATTGGCTACTACAAGGCAGCAGAGATTGCAAATACAGCTCATAATAATGGCACCACGCTAAGAGAAGAGGCGGTCCGCCTCGGATATGTTACAGAGGAAGAATATGATCAATGGGTGCGTCCGGAAGATATGGTTGGCGGTCTTAAATAATATTCTCACAATATCTAATTCTGATCAAGCGGTAATAAAAAAAGGGCCTTCAAATTGAAGGCCCCTTTTCATAGTAGGATAGTGTTTAATTACTTCAGGGTGAACTTATTAGTTCCCAAAAGCTTAAGTCCATCATCATATACATTTACCATGTAATTTCCTTGCTGGAAATCACCTCCTGGTTTGTCGATATAATCACAAACATCGATATTTCCGTTTTCATAGAAGAAGAAAGTTCCTTTGCTGTATGTTACAGAAGCACCTTCCTCATTAGACTTGGTATTTCCACCACTGATTACATTACCTTGTGGATCGAGTACTTCGATAAGAAACTCTCTATCACCGGCCTCTGCAATTACATTATCGGCAACAGTAAAACAGATTTTAAGTTTGTCTGTCCTGTTGGCACGGGTAGTGGAAACCATTTTTCCATTGTTTCTCACACGAACGGCATCTACTGTAAAAGCAGAAAGATTAAGTGCAGATCCCCTTTCGACCACATCGGCCAATTGAGTATTCTGAACTACCAGTGAGTCGTTGAAAACTGTTTGCTTTTCGAGTTCAACATAAGTGCTGTCTCGTTGCATGGCAATCAAAGCATTAGATTGGGTCAATGAATCGACCTTCTTGATCAGTGCTTCTCTTTCTTTCTTAAGAACACTTACTTGCCTTCTGTAACGCGAAAGAGTGCCGATATCAGCCTTCATCGTTTGTACAGAATCGATGTATTTTGCAATACGGTCGCGCGCCTCTACCAATTCTTCATTAGTAGCATTGCTTTCCAGGATCGCTTTATCGTATTCCGATTTCAGACTATTCAGATCCTCTACAACCAGGTCTTTCTCCTGAGTAAGAGCCTGAGTGGTCTTCTTCTTATCCTGATAAAGACTTACAGTGTAAATCAGCGTACCGAGCAAAACCACGCCCAATAAGCCGGCAATTACTTTTAAACTGTTGTTGTTACTTTTTGTTTCAGTCATGATGTAAAAATTAATTAACTTTTATTTTTCTAGTATTCGTATGCGGTCTGTCAGTCTATATACGGTGCAAGTTTCGATTTAGATTTTTTCGGATGTCAAAAATTTGAATTATTTATTCCTCAATGGTTGTACAAAGCATTATTTTTAGTCATCGAAGCACTTAATATCAAGGATGACGCCCAGGATTATTCCATTTGAACCCTCCATGGCCAAGCTTTTTAGGGATTTGAACCTTGCCTGGTTAGAACGTTATTTCTTTGTGGAGGCCAGAGACAAAGAAATACTTGAACAATGTGAATCCTATATTATAGGTCAGGGCGGATATATCTTTTTTGCCTTGCTGAATAATCAGACAACAGGTTGTTTTGCGTTGATGAAAGTTGATGAAAAGGTATATGAATTGGG
>JBDNAQ010000184.1:0-6220 GCA_039768345.1 Flavobacteriaceae bacterium | reverse complement strand
ATAAAATTAGACGAACGATTTACGGCCCCGTTATTCACATTTACTGAGCTTCGTGCGATCACCGTTACTACATTCAGCCCCCCCAACATCCCGCTAACCGCTGTGGCCAGACCCAACGCTTTCAGGTCTTTATTCATATTAGACCTCCTGTTCAGCGGATCCAGTTTGTCTATTGCCTTTATACTCAAGAGGGATTCAATACTCGCGATAAGCGTTATGGCAAACACCGCAAGGAGAAATTCTTTTTTCCAGATAATCGAGAAATCCGGAAAGGCAAGGTTGGTTAGAACTTTATCGGGAATAGTGACCAGATACTTTGGCTCTATGTGATAAGGTAATTTTAGCATATTCAGGACATATCCAAGCCCTACGCTGATGATAAGGATCCACATAGGCGCAGGGATAAGCTGAAAATATTTATTCCTGAGCTTGGAGTAATATATCATGATCAGAAGACTGCCAAGCCCTATAGCGCTTACGGTATATATTGTAGGATCACCAGAATTTATGGCAGCCCAGCTATCCTGTGGGATATTGATAAGCAGTTCAAAAATATCGCCTTTCTCGGCATTGTTCCCGATCATCATATGGAACTGTTTGGCAAAGATCCCTATCCCGATTGCTGCGAGCATTCCCTGTATGGCTGAAGCCGGAAAAAAATCTGCGAGAAGCCCCATCTTTAAAAAACCCAACAACAGCAGGAACAATCCTGATATAACAATCGCCGCGAGGGTAAAGAGGTAGCCCTGGTACAGGTCGCCTCCTCCGAGGGTCATGATGGCGCCTAACAATACGATGACCAAGCCGTTTCCGGGCCCGACGATCGTAACATTTGAACCCCCGAAGATGGCCACGATAACACCCCCAACCACAGAGGCAATGACCCCTGAGATAGGAGGAGCCTCACTAGCCAGTGCCAGCCCCAGGCCAAGCGGCAGGGCGATCAGTGAAACCACAAATCCCGCAAATATGTTTTTGGGTAATGCTCTTAAGCCGGTATCGGTATCTTGGATGGTTTTGCTCAAATTATTTTCGAATTATCAGCAAATCGGTGGGCAGATCTGAAAGGATATATTCAATATCGTGCGGAAATATACGGTCTATCAGCCTTGTTTTTGTCGGAGCATTCATTACCAGGAGGTCTGCGCGTATCACTTCTGCATAGTGGCCGATGGAATAACCGCGCTCTCCAAAGATCCCCTGGGTTTTAACCTTTATATTATTTTTCAACTCCTCAGGGATTGTATTTAGGATCAATTGAACCCTTGAATCTTCTCGCTTTTTGAGCTGTTCTTTGATCATAGTTGCCTTTCGGAGTGATTTATCGTCCTCAACCGTAACATGCACTTCTTTTTGCTTGATTTCTTCCACTATGGTGATCTGTTGCGAGCCCAGGGCATTGGCCACATAGAATGCATCGGTGATGGCCACCGGAGTCTCCGGCGCATCCAGTCCATTAACAACCACATTTTTACACGGAACCCTTTCAAAAGAGGGCTTTATCAGCAGTAGTACCGAGCAACCAACCTTACGTGTTAGCTGCCGGGCTATGGAGCCCACATAGAACTGGTACATATTCTCGTGCTGCATTGCACCCAGAATAAGCAAGTCGACCTTAAAATCCTTGCAGGCCTGCAAAATAGTCTCTACCGGTTTTCCTTCCTGCCAGCGTATCTCAAACTCCAAATCAGTGTATTCTATAGCAGAGAGCAGCCTGTTGATCTTAGCGGTTTTCTCAGGATTTTCTTCTCCTACATGAAGCAGGATCAGTTTCGAGCCAAAAAAATGGGCCATTCGGGTCGTTTCTCTGATATTCGCTTCCAGGGTGGGAGAGAATGCAAATCCAAACAACAGTGTTTTAAATGGAAAAGGGGCGTCCTGCATTTTACCGATTTGCGCCCAATATAAGACATTCAGGACAATTTGATTTATGTCTGACCCGAAAGCGCCGATTCTCCAAGAAAAGAAGTATTTTTCATAAAAAATAACAATGCTCGAACTAGCCGGACTCATTATTTTGGGGATTATTGCCCAATGGGTGGCATGGAGGATGAAGCTGCCCGCTATTCTTCCATTGATATTGATCGGCCTTCTCGTTGGGCCACTATCTACGCTTTATACCGAAGACGGGAGTAAGATGATTGAGCCGATATGGAATGGGACAAAAGGACTATTTCCCGGAGACGGACTTTACTATTTTGTATCCCTGGCCATTGCGGTGATCCTCTTTGAAGGCGGACTAACTTTAAAACGATCAGAGATTCGCAATGTTGGGCCGGTAATCACCAAATTAATCACTGTAGGCACACTGGTGACCTTCTTGATTGGCGGGGTGGCCGCACATTATATTTTTGAACTCAGCTGGAAAATATCTTTTCTGTTTTCCGCCCTGATCATCGTTACCGGTCCTACGGTAATTACACCGATCCTCAGGAATATTCCGTTGAAAAAAGATGTTTCGGCCGTGTTGAAATGGGAAGGGATCCTGATCGATCCCATAGGAGCCCTGGTCGCAGTACTGGTTTTTGAATTTATCAGCGTAGGAGAGGGACAGGCCTATACAAAAACAGCGCTGATCGAATTCGGAAAGATCCTGCTTTTTGGCTTTACCTTCGGCTTTACTTTTGCCCATGCCCTGGCTTTTGTGATTAAACGAAACCTTGTGCCGCATTATCTCCTGAATGTAGTTTCACTCTCCGTAGTATTATTGGTATTTGTGGAGTCCGATATTTTTGCTCATGAATCGGGTTTATTGGCGGTAGTGGTCATGGGAATGGTATTGGGAAATATGAACCTCCCGAACCTCAAAGAACTGCTCTATTTTAAAGAATCGTTGAGCGTATTACTGATCTCCATCCTCTTTATACTTCTGGCGGCAAATATCAATATTGAGGATATGGAATTGATCTATAACTGGAAAACCGCCATATTATTTGTCGTCATCGTATTTGTGATCAGGCCATTAGCGGTCTTTTTAAGCACAAGGGGATCATCGCTCAAATTCAATGAGAAGTTATTTATAGGCTGGGTAGGACCTAGGGGTATTGTGGCTGCGGGTATCGCATCGCTCTTCGGGTCCAAACTGGTAGACAAAGGGGAGGTTGGAGCGGAGTATATCACACCACTTGTCTTTATGGTAGTGCTGGGAACTGTTTTATTAAATGCTACCACCGCACGCTATGTGGCAAAATGGGTTGGGGTATTTTTAAAACATTCAGAAGGAATCCTCATCGTTGGCGCCTCCAAAATTTCACGTTTAATCGGAGCCTATCTCAAGAGCAATGACAAGCACGTGGTGTTGATCGACAGCAACCCTTCAAATATTGAAAAAGCAAAAAAAATAGGTATCGAAGCTCTTGTCGCAAATATTTATTCCGATACACTGACCGATAATATTGAGCTTAATGACATGGGCTATCTAATGGCGATTACCGGCAATGCAGAGATCAACCGGATGGCCACCGAAAAATTAGGAGCTCAATTTGGTGAGCATGGCACTTTTAGGGTGTTGTGCCAGGATGAAACGAAGAACGGAAATGGTGAAAACAAAGACAAACTTTTATCTGCCACAGACGATTTTACAAGACTAACAGAGATCGCCTTGAATTATCCTGTTATCCGGGAGATCTCACTACAAGACACGGCTCAATTCAGAAAGCTTCTAAAACTGGCATCGGCCGACAAAAACCGGACCCCGTTGTTTTTAAAATCAGGGGATGGTAAGTTAGAACTGATCTCAGTTCTGGATATGGAAGATGTAAATATCACCGAGAATCAGCAATTGGTCTATCTCGGTAAATCCTTCGACCCCGATGAGCTGGCCGAAGACCTTCCCGGTACTATGGGTTGAGTAAACCATAGGGGCGTTTAACCTGAAAAAGGAGCTGTTTTATTGATCTCAATGCTGATATCATCAGGAAGAACTTCGTAGGTTTCACCGGCCAGTAATTTATAGAAATAAACAGCCGATTCTCGCTTGATCTTCCCCTGAAGCAGGTCCATATCTACTTCGCCGCCTTCCTGCTGCCAGGTAAAAATAGAATGCTGAACAATCTGAATTATCTTATGTACAGCCTGAAATTCTGCGATATAAGTGGTCATAATGAGAGTGGAATTTTATGACGATGAAATTTCAGCCTCAAAAATAAAAAGTTTAGACAAAATACAGTAAGAAAAATCTGCTAATCATTCAATTTTAACACCGCCATAAATGCCTGCTGTGGGATTTCCACATTGCCCACCTGCCGCATTCTCTTCTTACCCTTCTTTTGTTTTTCGAGTAGTTTTCGTTTTC
The DNA here is from genome assembly GCA_039768345.1 of Flavobacteriaceae bacterium. Classification (GTDB taxonomy): domain Bacteria; phylum Bacteroidota; class Bacteroidia; order Flavobacteriales; family Flavobacteriaceae; genus JAHEJJ01. The sequence continues at coordinate 1,926 of JBDNAQ010000184.1, read as the reverse complement.
GGGTAATATCCCCGCCGTAGCACTTGGCGGTAACATCTTTTCGGAGCGCTTTTATGGTTTCCCTGGAAATGACCTTCGCACCAATAGCAGCCTGGATCGGAATATCGAACTGTTGTCTGGGGATAAGTTCTTTAAGTTTTTCACACATCTTTTTTCCGATATGATAGGCATTGTCAAAATGCACCAGCGCAGAAAGCGCATCTACCGGCTGATTGTTGAGAAGGATATCTACACGGACCAGCTTGGAAACCCTCATTCCGATAGGAGTATAATCAAAAGAAGCATAGCCTTTCGACACCGTTTTGAGTCGGTCGTAAAAGTCAAAAACAATCTCGGCCAGAGGCATATCGAAATTCAATTCTACTCTTTCGGTCGTCAGATATGTCTGATTGGTGATCTGTCCGCGTTTATCGATACACAAAGACATTACATTACCTACAAAATCAGACTTGGTAATAATCGATGCTTTGATATAGGGCTCCTCCACCCGGCTGATGGTAGATGGTTCGGGCAGGTCCGATGGGTTGTTAACGATGATCGGCACATCGGGATTCTTGGTGCTGTAAGCAAAGTAACTTACGTTGGGAACAGTAGTGATCACCGTCATATCGAATTCGCGCTCAAGACGTTCCTGGATGATCTCCATATGCAGCATTCCCAGAAAACCGCAACGGAATCCAAATCCTAAAGCAGCACTACTTTCAGGGGTAAAGACAAGAGACGCATCGTTCAACTGGAGCTTCTCCATAGAATTCCTTAGCTCTTCGAAGTCTTCCGTATCAACGGGGTAAATGCCGGCAAATACCATAGGCTTTACATCTTCGAATCCGGCAATTGCCGCTTTGGCAGGGTTTGCGGCATCGGATATCGTATCTCCTACTTTTACTTCCCGCGCATCCTTGATCCCGCTTATAAGATAACCAACATCGCCGGTCTCTATGACGGTTTTCGGCACCTGGGCGAGTTTTAGCGTACCCACCTCATCGGCAAAATAGGTTTTTCCCGTGGCCATAAATTTTATCTTCTGCCCTTTACTGATAGATCCGTTCAAAACCCTGAAATAAGTTTCCACCCCCCTGAACGAATTATAGACAGAATCGAAGACCAGGGCCTGCAAAGGAGCATTTTTATCGCCTTCAGGAGCAGGGATCCGTTCGATGATCGCTTCTAATATCTCTTCAATCCCAATACCGGTCTTTGCACTGGCGGGGATTACTTCTTCAGGGTCGCAACCCAAGAGACCCACGATATCGTCTGTAACTTCTTCAGGATTGGCACTGGGTAGATCTACCTTATTCAGCACCGGGATGATTTCCAGGTCGTTCTCAAGGGCCAGATATAGGTTGGAAATGGTCTGTGCCTGTATGCTTTGGGCCGCATCGACCACTAACAACGCCCCTTCACAGGCTGCGATAGAACGGCTCACCTCATATGAGAAATCAACATGCCCGGGGGTATCGATGAGGTTTAAAATATATTGCTCACCCTTATAGGTATAATCCATTTGGATCGCATGACTCTTGATGGTAATGCCGCGCTCCCGCTCGAGATCCATATTATCGAGAAGCTGTTCTTTCTTTTCCCGTTCTGTCACCGAACCAGTAAAGTCTAGCAACCTATCGGCCAGGGTGCTTTTACCATGGTCGATATGGGCGATGATACAGAAATTCCTGATATTCTTCATAGCATTTCAAAAAACAGCATGCCTTGCCGTTTGGCTTGCAAATATAGTTCATTTCGGTCCAAGGCAGGGCATCACAAGACAATAAGTAAACATGTTACACCCTATAACTGTAAGCTCTTTCAACCTATTTTTGAAGGTATTCCTTAGATATTTTCATAGATTTGGGAACCAACCCTGAATCTGTGAAGCAATTACCACTCTTTTTTTGCCTCCTGATGCCTTTGTTTCTATGGACTCAAACT
>JBDNAQ010000183.1:0-3697 GCA_039768345.1 Flavobacteriaceae bacterium | reverse complement strand
TTAGCCCTACCTTTAAAAACCGAATGATGTTCAGTATCCTGGCCGAACCTGTGGTTTTTGCTATGGATAGGAAAATGTGCCTGGGAATAAAAAGAAGGGCAGAGCGCAACTTCAGGCATGCTGAAAGCAGTTCCGATCTTCTGGTGGAATAAAAACCATCTGCCGTAAAAATGCCATTCTATGATATTTGGCTATAGACCCTCGACCCCGAAAAGGTTTGTTTTAATTTTACCGCTAATCGGGATGGGGGTATTTGTTTTCCTGTACCTGGTGGCAGCTTTTATGTATCCCGGCGGGTCGTGGAAATTTCCAGAGGCAGAGGGCTTTAGTTTCTGGAACAATTACCTCTGCGATCTCCTCGACCATTATGCCATCAACGGAGAACTGAACAACGGACGTTATCCCGCACGGATCGCTCTGGGTTTTCTGGTGAGTGCTCTTCTTTTGCTTTGGTACTATTTGCCCGGATTTCTGCCCAAAAAGGGTTTTAATCAAAAAGTGATGTGGATCTCTGGCATATTGTCTCTGGGGACTACTTTTTTTCTGAGCACAGGGACGCACGATATTACGGTCCGGGTAGCCGGAAGCCTGGGTACCCTGGCTTTTTTAAGCTTGTTTGTTGAGTTATTTCGCGTAGGCCTGGCGAGGCTTTTTATCACCGGGATCCTTTGTCTTATTATCTTTCTTATCAATTACTATATCTATGAAACAGGGAGACATATAGAGGCTTTGCCCATCATTCAAAAAATCACCTTTGCCGCCTTTATCAGCTGGTTCGCTGTACTCAATCTGGCGATGATTTCAAAAATCAAGACAGGGCCTGAAGAACAAACGGAAAATCTCTAGATCGAAACCGCTATTTTGTTTTGCGACCCCTTTAAATTTTCGTAAATTTAATAGAAAGCGGATCTACTCGTTATTTGGTTATTCATTGTATAAAATTCCCCTTAGAAGATCTAAATAAGCGCTAGCTCCATAAACTAAAAATCTATCATTATGAATCCAACTTATCTATTAATACTTATTCTGGGATTAATTCTTCTGGCGGGTATCCGTATCGTTTTTGAATATAAAAGAGCACTGAAATTCAGGTTTGGAAAGTATATCAAAACACTTCAACCGGGTTTTCGCTGGATCATTCCTATCGTAGAAACCATTCAGGTAGTAGATATCAGGGTTATTACCATAAATATTGTATCCCAGGAGGTAATGACAGAAGATAATGTTCCCTGCAGTATCGATGGCGTCGTTTTCTTTAAGATCTACGATCCTGAAAAGGCCGTACTCGAGGTCGAGGAGTTTACTTTTGCAATTACTCAGCTTTCCCAGGCCGCATTGCGCGATGTTTGTGGGAAGGTTGAACTAGATACGATCCTTTCAAACCGGGAGGAGATGGGTAAGAATATTAAGTCTATTGTTGAAACTGAGACGCATCAATGGGGAATTGAGATAATCGACGTAAAAATCAAGGATATCCAATTACCGGAAAATATGAAGAGAATGATGGCCAACCAGGCGGAAGCAGAACGATCAAGAAGAGCACGGATCATTCTGGCACAGGCCGAGGAGCAGGCGGCAGGCAAGTTACTGGAGGCCGGTCTGCAGATTGACAAATCTCCATCAGCGATCAAACTGAGATTGTACCAGACCCTGTCGAATATAGCTGCAGAAAAGAATTCCACGATACTCTTTCCGTTTCCGGAAGAGGTCTTACCTCACATAGCTAAAGGGCACAAGCACAATAAGAAAAAAAATAAAAAGGATTAGGTACTCAATTTGCGTTAATTACTGCCCCATCACCTGTGATGGTTGAGCTAATATCCGGTGACCCTTTATAAAAAACAGTGCCCACACCAGTGATGGTAACATTTAGTTCATTGCTGATAAAAACCTCGGTATTGCCCACACCGGAAATATTGACATTACCTATGTCTGCAAGCAATGGAAATGCACTTACATCGCCTACACCGATGAGTTGTATATTCAATGTCTCGGCTCTCCCTTGAAGATTAAAGTTACCTACGCCGGTCAGAGAGATATCAAGTACTGCCACATCGATGTCTCCTATCATATTCATATCACCTACGCCTGTAAGGATTAATTTGTTTATTTCGGGAATAGTGACATGTATGGATACGTCGTTGAGCTCTTTGATGCATTTATCGAACTCAATACTAAGTGTATTATTTTCAACATTGGTTTTTAATACCTCCAGAATATTGGCTTGTGCTTCTATGCGTACCGCTTCCAGTGGTCCTTGTGTTATAAATACATTGGCCGGAATCGTATTCAGGATACCTGTAAAATTGCCAAGTTCCCTTGTTTCTGAGACATTAGCCCCACTACCGCGTAGACAATCATCGTCGACAACAAAAGGATTATCTGTATCACTTTTATCGCAGGCAACAAATACTGCCAGGATTATTAGAAAAAAAATTTCTCTGAGGTTCATAATTCACTTAACTTTAGATGAGTTGATCTATATTTTATTTACTTCCGACTAATTCCTTTTTAAGAATATTCTTAAATCTCGTAGCACTTATATAGTGGTCTTCGAGCAATTTTCCATCGTGTAATAAGTTGAACACCCCATAGCCAGAAGGTGCATTTATTGCCTCTTCTGAGCTGTTAATTTTTGTAATCTTAAGATCCAGATCGTTTTGCTCTGCAATCTGTTTGATCGCATAAACCGATTTGTCGTGCCAAGGGCATTGATCGGCATATATAAGATGCCAACCCTGATATTGATCCAGGTTTGCAGTCCAATCTATCAACTGAGGATCCGGAGCTTCCTTATTCCATTTTTTTGTCAGTAATTCGAACCTTCCCTTTTTTTCGACTTCGCTATATCCGTTCTTTTCAAAGATGCGTCGATCAGTGATCCATGCACCTTTGCTGGTCATGACGCAAACCCCATTCATTTTTTTTGATTTTGCATCTTTCTCACATGCTTTGATCAGCTCAGAACCAAATCCTTTTTGCCGGTTTTTTTTAGAGGCCAGGTACATACAATGGATGAACATAAAATTGGGTGCTTCAACCGGTCTCCAGGCTTTTGACGCAGGAACATATTCTATAAAACCAAGCATTTCGCCTGCGTTTCCTTTTAGAATGTTCAGTCTTAAACCCTCTTCATACCTTTTGTCAAACCAAGACTGTTTACAGGTAAATCCGGGTTTCAATCTGTCTTTAATACAGAAAAAAGTCTCCTCCTCGGCATTTTCGGGAGTAACAGGAACGATCTCCAGCCATTTATGATTCATCATATGTGTCTATAATTTATCCTGGCAACCATCAAGACGCGTCGTCATTGCACTTTTTGTTGTTCAGACCAGAAAGTTTCGGCTTCTTTTTCCATTTTCTCCAAACGTGTATAATAGTCTGGAAATTCTTTTAAATGGGCCCAGGCAATCTTTGCTGTAAGATCAAGATCATCGTTGGTGACGTTGGTTTCAGGCCACCGGGATCCATGTTCGAGCTCAACAGCGATGCCCTGTGTAAATTCATTCAAATCTACTTCGTGCCAATCAATGCCCAAGCGATCGCCAATCATTCTGGCTTTTTGTTTATCGATTTTTTTCATGATATTTTTCTTTAATGATTTGTAATTCTTTAATTCCCCAGGGGATATATGCGATACACATTAATCCTGCGCCCACGGTACTGATTAATTCTATATCCGGGTTTATCAGTAACA
>JBDNAQ010000182.1:0-3476 GCA_039768345.1 Flavobacteriaceae bacterium | reverse complement strand
CTTAACAGCAATGGCGATATCGTCTTTTTTCACAAAGACATCATCTAATTTCATTTTAGGCACTTCGGCCCTGACAACATCAAACACGTATGAAGTGATCTGGTCGTGTGGATATTCCAGTTTGTAAAAGGCCTCATAGACTTTGCTCCGAATAACGACATATTGAACAGACACCTTAAGTTTCACAAAGACATCATCGAGCGTTTTCGTTTCTACAATCACGTCTAATTGCTGGATTTTAAGACTTAAACGCCCTGAGATCCTGTCTACCAGCGGTATCTTCATTTGCAGCCCGGAATTACGGATACTTAGGAATCTTCCGAATCGCTCAATTACAGCAGCGGTTTGTTGTTTTACCACAAAGAAAGATGAGATCAGTATGATCAGGGCAAAGAAAATAATAGGAATCAGGAAGAAATCGCTCATGGCTAAGAATTTAAGTTAGTTATAAGAGAATCAAGACATCTTATTTGTCGGGATTCTTAATTTTTGTTACATACCGATATGAAATGATTATTTGGGTAATCGGTTTTATTACAATTGCTGTACAGCCATCTCAATCCGGGCCGTACTCTCTTGTTTTCCGATAAGTTCCATGATATCGAACAAGCCCGGACCTTTTAGGTCACCTACCAGTGCCAGCCTGAGCGGTGCCATTATTTTGCCAAAACCTACACCTTTTTGCTCTATCCATGATTTAACTTCATTTTCTAGCTTCGATGTGCTAAAATCTTCAATAGGCCTGATAATATCAGCCAGTTCGCTCATTAAATCAGCTGTATCGTCTTTCCAGTGTTTTTTAGCGGCCTTCTCGTTGTAGTTCTCAGGAGCTGAGAAAAAATAGCGCCCTTGAGTCCATATGTCCAGAGCAAAATCAGCCCTGTCTTTTAAAAGTCCCACCACCTTCTCCAGATAAGAATCGGAGAAGGAATGCAACTCGAGTTCTGTATTCTTTTTAAGATCTGCAACTAGTTCAATTTCAGTTCTTTGCTGTAAATAATGATGATTATACCATTTGGTTTTATCAGGATCAAATCGCGCGCCAGCTTTGTGCACCCGATCCAGACTAAATAACCCGACTAATTCCTCAAGGGATAAAATTTCCCTTTCATCGCCAGGGTTCCATCCTAAAAGCGCCAGGAAGTTTACAACTGCTTCCGGATAATAGCCTGCTTCCCGGTAGCCAATGGATTCTTCCCAACTCAGAGGAAAAACAGGAAAGCCTAATTTTTCACCATCCCTCTTGCTAAGCTTCCCTTTTCCCGTGGGTTTAAGGATCAAAGGTAAATGTGCAAATTCGGGTTTATCCCAACCAAAAGCCTCATAGAGCTGATAGTGAAGGGCGAGAGAAGGTAGCCATTCTTCACCCCGTATTACATGGGTAATTTCCATCAGGTGATCATCAACTACATTTGCCAGATGATAAGTAGGCATCCCATCGCTTTTAAAAAGGATCTTATCGTCCAGGGTCGCTGCGTCTATTTCTATCTGACCTCTGATAATATCGAATAATTCAATTTTCTTATGCTTCGGCATTTTATATCGGATAACATAAGGAGTGCCTGTTGAAATAAGCTCAGTTACTTCCTGTCGCGCAAGCGATAATGAGTTCTTAAGCCCTTCCCTGTTCCGCCAGTTATATATAAATGTATTACCCTGGGCCTCCTGTTCACTGCGGTGCTTTTGAAGTTCTTCGGGTGTATCAAATGCGTAATAAGCTTTATCCGAATCCACCAGTATTTTCGCATACTTTTGATATAGATGACTTCGTTCACTCTGGCGATATGGACCAAATTTAGTTTCCATACCCGGACCTTCATCAAATGGAATTCCGCACCATTGAAGCGCTTCTGTAATATATTCTTCAGCGCCTTCCACAAATCTGCTTTGGTCGGTGTCTTCAATTCTCAATATAAAAGAACCGTTGTGCTTACGTGCAAAAAGATAATTGTATAGGGCGGTACGAACACCACCTATATGAAGAGGCCCTGTGGGGCTGGGGGCAAAACGCACCCTCACTTTTTCTGGCATTTGGTAAATATTAGAATGCAAAGATACTAGGTAGAGGCCGAAACCCAAAGGCACTAAAACATCCATTATTATGCGTATGGAAGCTCTCTTTTAACAATATTTTGAAATTATTCTCTAAACTATCGGGTATCTTGCTCCTACAATAACAGGCTGTTGACGGCATATAAGCACATAATAGGCAAACTCCTCAGGTTTTCAAGGAAGTACTATACCAAGGTCTTGATCAAAGGGATCATCCTTTTCCTGGCCCTTGGGATTCTGTTTTTCCTGTTTACACTCTCGGTAGAATACTTTCTGTGGCTCGACTCTTTTGGCCGACTTGCATTGCTGGTTAGTTTCCTGCTTATAGAACTCTTCCTGCTAGTCCGCTTTATAATGATTCCGATATTTTACTTGTTTAGAATCAAAGAAGGGATTACGGATAAAGAAGCCTCCAGGATTATTGGGAAACACTTCTCTCAGGTCGACGACAAGCTTTTTAACCTATTGGAGCTGGCTGAGGATAAGAATAAGTCAGAATTGCTACTGGCCAGTATAGAACAGCGTTCTTCAGAACTCGGTAGGATTCCATTTGGGCAGGCGATAGACTATAAAGAGAGCCTTAAATACGCTAAATACCTTCTTATACCGCTTGTAGTTTTTCTCGTTATAGGAATTAGCGGTAACCTCGGCTCCTTCCTGGGCACATATGATCGTGTTGTTAATTATGATGTGGCCTATGAACCACCTGCCCCTTTTCAGTTTAGGGTGATGGCCGGAAATTTAAGTGCCCTTGAAACAGAGGAGGTGATTGTGAAGGTGGCGACCGAGGGCAAAATAAAGCCGGAAGAAATACGGATCGTTATCGAGCAACGCTCATTTCTTATGCAGAACATAGAAGGTGTCTTTCAACACAGTTTTACCCCTCCCTTGACCGACGCTGAATTTTATTTTGAAGCAAACGGTTACAAATCTAGGACTTATAAGCTTGAAGCTCTGCAAGTACCTGTTATACAAGATTTTAGATTGCTAATGAATTATCCGTCCTATGTAAATAAAGCCCCGGAAGTACTCAACAGTACGGGTAATGCAACTTTTCCGGAGGGCACCCGGATAACCTGGGAAATCGCCGGCCTGAACACCGAAGATATCGCTTTGATAATCGGTGATAGTACACAGATGTTCGATAAGGACAAAGAGCTTTTTTCCCTGGCGCGCACCATATACAACAACCTGGACTATCAACTGGCGACGTCCAATAAGAATGCACGGGCTTTTGAAAAGCTTAATTATAGGTTCAAAGTGATAAGGGATAATCTGCCTTCTATAAAGGCCAGGGAGGTTATCGATTCTATCAATCCGAATCTGCGTTATTATAGCGGAGAAACTGCAGATGACTATCAGCTTGTTTCCCTGAAACTGATTTGTTATCCCATAAATCGGGATGAGGATCGTCAGGAAATTCT
>JBDNAQ010000181.1:0-3796 GCA_039768345.1 Flavobacteriaceae bacterium | reverse complement strand
TAGATTTTTCAAAGAATCGAATCAGTGCAGAAACCATCTCGCTTCTGGTTGAACTCGCTAAAGAAGTGGGCCTGGAAGACGGTATCAGCAAGTATTTTTCGGGCGACCCTATCAATCAGACAGAAGGAAGGGCCGTACTTCATACTGCCTTAAGAGCAGGAGAATCAGAGGATATTAGGGTGAATGGCGAAAATGTGGTCCCGGAGGTATATAGTGTTAAGAAACAGATCGAAGAATTTTCCCGGAAAGTGATCACAGGGGATAAAAAAGGTTATACCGGCAAAGCATTTACCGATGTGGTAAATATCGGTATTGGCGGTTCGGACCTGGGTCCGGCAATGGTGACCGAAGCTCTGGCCTACTACGGGAATCATCTGCAAATGCATTTCGTGAGCAATGTAGACGGCGACCACGTACATGAGATCCTTAGCTCGCTCGATCCCGAAACTACACTGTTCATAGTTGTATCTAAAACTTTTACCACCCAGGAAACGCTTAGTAATGCGATGACCATTAAAAAATGGTTCCTCGAATCGGCTTCTGAAAAGGATATTGCAGCCCATTTTGCCGCTGTATCGACCAATCTTGAGAAGATCGACGAATTCGGGATCTCCAGGGATAATATATTTCCAATGTGGGATTGGGTTGGAGGCCGTTTCTCGCTTTGGAGCGCAGTAGGATTATCGATCGCCCTGGCAACAGGCTATGAAAATTTTGAGGCATTGCTCAAAGGGGCCCGATCCATGGACCATCATTTTAAAACCAGCCCGCTGGAAGAGAATATTCCGGTGATCCTGGCTATGCTTAGCGTCTGGTACAACAATTTCTACGGGGCCGAGACCGAGGTGATTATTCCCTATTCCCAATATCTCAGTCGTTTTTCTGCTTATCTCCAACAAGGTATTATGGAAAGCAATGGCAAGAGTGTGGACCGGAATGGTCAACGGGTAGGTTATGAAACAGGGACTATCATATGGGGCGAACCGGGGACGAATTCCCAGCACGCCTTTTTCCAGCTTATTCATCAGGGGACCAAGTTGATCCCAGCTGATTTTATCGGTTTCAAAAAATCCCTGCATGGCGATTTGGATCATCACCAAAAACTGATGGCCAACTTTTTTGCCCAGACCGAAGCGTTGATGAACGGAAAAACCTCCGAAGAGGTGGAAACAGAATTGCAGAATAAAGGGCTTAGTGCCGATGATATCCGTACATTGAAACCCTTCAAAATATTCGAGGGAAACAAACCCACTACTACAATCCTCATCGACCGCTTATCACCCGAATCGCTCGGGGCGCTGATCGCGATGTATGAGCATAAAATCTTCGTACAGGGACTGGTCTGGAATATCTTTAGTTTCGACCAGTGGGGCGTTGAACTTGGAAAACAATTGGCCACAAACGTATTGCTCGATATCACTGGAGATCAGATCGGGGATCATGACGCCTCCACCACCCGTCTTATACAGCATTTTAAGAAATAAAGTCTTCATTATCAGCAAGTTATAAGCCTTGATAATTCTTCATAATTCGAGGTGAAATGCTGCTGTCTTTTGCAAATTTTATGTTAAATTGTATAGTCTAATTTAACTGTGACTTAATGTGTTTGAACACTTAAATAGCCACATTTGCATTAGAAATTGCAATAACCATATAACACTTGAATTATGAGAAAATTATGCCTGGCCATCGTTGCCTGTCTCTCAGCTACGATGGCATTTTCACAGGGGGTTACCTCAGCCTCGATTGGAGGTAAGGTGATCGACAGCAATGGGGAACCACTCATTGGAGCAACAGTTTTAGCGGTGCATGTACCATCGAATACCACTTATGGTGCCGCTGCTGATTTTGATGGATTTTATCGGATCTCGGGTATGAGGACCGGAGGACCCTACAAGATCACTTTTTCGTACACAGGCTTTGCCGAAGATGTGCGTGAAGGGGTTTATCTTAGCCTTGGGCAAACCACCCGCCTGAGTTCAACTCTTTCAGAATCGGTAACTGCCCTGGATGAGGTCGTAGTGGCAGCACAGGGAACCGGGGTGTTTGGATCCAATAAAACGGGAGCCAACACCAATGTCTCGCAAAGGGATATAGAAACCCTGCCAGCCGCTTCGAGATCTATTGCAGATTTTGTCCGTCTTACCCCACAGGCCCAATTGACCGAAGGGAATGATGGATTTTCAATTTCTTTAGGTGGCCAGAATAACCGTTACAATGCCATCTATATCGATGGGGCGGTGAACAACGATGTTTTCGGGCTTGCAGGTTCGGGAACCAATGGAGGTCAGACAGGAGTAAATCCATTCTCAGTAGATGCGATTGAAACATTCCAGGTAAACCTCGCACCCTTCGATGTAAGACAATCTGGTTTTGCCGGAGGTTCCATCAATGCAGTTACACGCTCTGGTTCGAACCGTTTTCAGGGTTCGGCTTACTATTTCATCAGGAATCAAGGCATGGTTGGAAAAACTCCACCAGACCTCGTAGGGCCCGGAGAAGAACGTACAAAACTCGACGATTTTACGGCTAAAACCTATGGATTCCGTCTTGGCGGCCCAATCGTTAAAGACAAGGTCTTCTTCTTTGTCAACTACGAAAGGCAAAACGACGAGATCCCTCAGCCTTTTAATTTCTCTAACTATTCAGGTAGATCGAGCGAAGCAGATCTAGCCAACCTTTCGACCTTTCTGCAGAATACCTATGGCTTTAATCCGGGTACTTTTGACCAGAGTGTACGTACGCTTGAGGCCGACAAGATCACGGCCAAGATCGACTGGAATATAAATGATGACCATAAACTTTCATTCCGTCACGGTTATGTAAAAGCCGAAAACCTGGAAGCCAGAAATTCTACGGCTACCGATATTGGCTTTATCAACGGTTCCGAATTCTTTGAATCCGTTACCAACTCCTCAGCGCTGGAATTGAATTCGCGCTTTGGCAATAAATACGCCAATAATTTTATCATGACCTATACCCGTGTCAGGGACGACAGAGATCCTTCAGGCGATCCTTTCCCAACGGTAGGAATACAGGATGGTGCCGGAGATATTGAATTTGGTTCCGAACCCTTTTCAACGGCCAACCTGTTAAACCAGGATATCTTCGTGATCACCAACAATTTTGAGATCTATTCAGGAGAGCATGCGATCACCATAGGAACTAATTTGGAATGGTCGTCTACTAAAAACCTGTTTTTCGCCTTTAACTATGGAGATTATAGCTTCGAAGATCAATTTGATGGCACCGGGGCATTAACCTCTACTGCTCTTAACCAGTTCCTGACCATGCAGGATGCGAATGTTTACCAGCACGGGTATTCCCTGGTGGGAAGTACTGCCGTTGGTGACGAATCTGACGGTGCTGCTGAATTTGGCTTGTTCCAGGCAGGGTTCTACGTTCAGGATGAATGGCAGATCACAGATAACTTCAAAGCAACAGCAGGATTAAGAATCGACGTGCCCTTCTGGGAAGACGGATCGGTCAATGACGATTTTAATTCACGTACCATACCACTGCTGGAAGCAGAAGGAAAAAACCTCCAGGGAGCAAGAGTCGGGCAAGCTATCGATGCTCAGATCCACTGGGCGCCCCGTCTTGGATTTAACTGGGATGTGGAAGGAAAAGGCCAGACCCAGGTAAGAGGGGGTATAGGGATCTTTACCTCCAGAGTACCGCTGGTGTGGCCGGGAGCTACCTATAATAATAATGGTATCACCGGTGGTTTTATGTTCGAATTCGGTCAGCCTTTCGAACCCGATGTAAACAACCAGTTTAAGGATCCGCTTCCCGG
>JBDNAQ010000180.1:0-3326 GCA_039768345.1 Flavobacteriaceae bacterium | reverse complement strand
TATACCATAGAATATATACCAGACCCACTGTGTTGGACAGAAGTCCCTGAAAGCACGAAAATACTCATCAATCAACGAGACCGATGGGCCCGGGGGAACCTGGAGACACTTTTTACGCATAAGGATATGTTCTTCAACCCTAAATTCGGGCGCCTGGGGCTACTCAGTTATCCCTATTGGTTCTTTTATGAATGGTTGTCTCCGTTATTGGAATTTTTTGGCTTTTTTACTGTAATTCTATTCTACTACCTCGGAATTATCAATTGGGATTTCTTTATCGCCATAACCCTGGCGGTGTATACATTTTCGGTAATGTTTTCTTTCTATGCCATCTTATGGGATGTTTATTCCTATAACCAGTATAAGAAAACGAAGGACTTGTTGATATTGATGTTTTGTGCGCTTATAGAGCCGATAATCTTTCATCCGATTGTTGTATGGTCTGCCGTGAGAGGTAATTATAAGAAATTATTTAAAGTGAAGTCTGGCTGGGGTTCACAGACAAGGAAAGGATTTGCTAAAGCATAGTTAAAGGATGAGTGCAACTCAAAACATAACCAAGAAAACCAGGACACTGCGAGATTATACGCGGATGGCGCTGGCTTTTTTCCTTTCACTGGCGGTTATTGCGATCTATCAGCAAGCAAGACTGTATATATCGGGCGTATTGGACCAGGTAGTTGGAAAAAGTCTATTCCTGTTGTTTGTACACCATATAGGCTTTGCCGCCCTGGTATCGCTTCCAATGGCCTTTATTTTTAGGGCTCTTGAGAGCAAACGACCCTCATTGGGCTTTAACGTGACCCGGATTCTTTTTTTGGGATTGCTCGTTACAGAGGTTATCCTCGTAGAATATTACGTATCGCATTTCGAAATACTTGGCGAAGGCTTCCTGATGGTATACGGAGCCAGGACCACTATGGCTGAGCTCGTAATAACTTTATTGATTGCAATTCCCTTATGTACTGCTGTTTTTTATCTGTTCAACCGGCTCTGTTCTTCCACATACCAGCTGATCGGCAGGATGTACCCCTTTACGATTATCCTTTTCAGCCTTTTTCTGGCTACACTATATTCCGATAAAAAGCCCATAAACGAAAACAAAACACAACACCTGGTGGTGAATGCCACCGCTTATGCTCTTGATCTTAACAAATATGAAGGAGACGAACCTTATCCGTTGCTGAAGCCGTTGAAGGCTGATAACGATCTTAATAAACATATCGCTCTGAAAGAAGTGCCCCCAAATATCGTATTGATTATCCTTGATGGCGTAGGGTCCGACTTTGTGGGTGAAGAGGCAGTATATGGTGGATTTATGCCATTTCTCGATTCATTGAAGTCAGAGTCTGTCTATTGGTCTAATCATCTGAGCAATACGGGAGAGGGACATGCCAGCCTTCCAACTATACTAGGTTCATTGCCTTTTGGTGAGACCGGGTTTAACAAAACCGAAAAAAGGATCAATCGCAATACCCTGCTGGGTATACTGAAAAAGAATGGTTATACCGCTGCATTTAATTACGGCGGCAATAGTGCCCTGGTACAATGGGACAAATTTCTTTTCGAGGACAGGGTGAGCCGATTGCTCGATTTCAAAGGATTCGGAGCTTCCTATACGATGCAGAAAGAGGATGCTGCTGGAATTTCACTTGGGTATCCGGATAAGGAGCTATATCGTAAATGGAGGGAAGACAGACAAGATTTTAACACACCATTTGTCGATGTGTTTTTTACCCTTAGCAGTAAAAAGCCATTTGAAATACCCAACAGGGAAAGCTATATTGAAAGTGTTGAACAGAATATAGAAGAAAACCCGAGAAACAGGGCATCGGAAAAGATCATTCGAAAGAATAAGGAGGTATTTGCCAGTCTTCTTTATACAGATGAAGCCTTAGCCGGATTTATAGATAAATTCAAAAAGCTGGAAGCCTATAAGAATACAATCTTCATTATCACCGGGAGTCATAATCTGACAGAACTCCCGCCCTTAGATCCACTCTCGCGTTATCGAGTTCCTTTGATGATTCATAGTCCTCTGGTAAAAAATCCTGTAGAATTGCGAAACCTGGTTTCTCATGCCGATATAGCCCCTTCTTTGCTAGGACTATTAGGACAATCTTATGGTTTGGACCTACCCGCTCAAACCAGCTTTATCGGTCAGGGTCTCGGAACCGGAGATAGTAAAAGTCCGGGTAAGGGTATTCCACTATATAGACATGCCTTTGGCATTAAGGACTATATCCGTTCGCCATATCTATTGGCAGATGGCAATATTTACAGGATCGGGGATGATCTGAGTATCGAAGATGCTGATAGAAATGCTCCTCGCAGCCAAATCTTAAAAGAGCACAAACAATTCAAGGCTATCAATAAATATGTGGTACGGGAAGACAAATTAATACCACCACAGCACACACTTTTTGCTCAGCTCTCCTCAGAACCCAATAAGCAGGAGATGATATGGATCAATAGTGTTTTTAATGGAGCGGATTATGATAACGCATATAAAACAGCACGCTCATTGGCCATCGATGGCCATTATGAACGCGCATTGCTTTTGTCGTCCTATATTTTAAATAAGGTGCCAGGTCATGCCGATACTGAGATCTTGATGGGGAGGATTCATGCATGGCAGGGTAATTACACAACATCTATAGAGATTTTAGAAGGTTGCATTGTGAAATATCCCGTTTATGCTGATGGCTATAGTGCCTTGCTAGATGTTTATTTCTGGTCTGGAAAGAACGACAGATCTCTTATGCTGGGCCGCCAGATTGAACGTAATAATGTGGAAAATGAAAACCTGAGATCTAAAATGATCAGGGCAAAGAAAGCCTTAATAAAGAGTTCAGAAGCGGAAGAAAACAAACCGGCAATAGACCGTAGCTCCCTATCGAATAACAAACCAACAGGCATATCGGAATGAAAAACGTGATTTTTATTTTATTGTGTGTTTCCCTGGGTAGTCATGTTCTTTTCGCACAGGAAGTGTCTTATATGGGTGATCCCGATGCCTCATTCTTCAAGGCACGGGAACTCGCCTTTGCAGGCAAACACCTCTCGGCTCAGGATACCCTTAAACGAATACTTACCCGTTACCCCGACTATACCGATGTACGCAACCTTCTTGCCAAAACATACAGCTGGGACGCCAAATATGATGAGGCCCGCAAACATTTGAACAGGATAACATCGACCGAGCGACAGAACAGGGAAGCCTGGGTTGCGGCGATTAAAAATGAGATTTATGCCAAAGACACTTATATCGCCCTGGGGCTGGCAAACAAGGCCTTGCAATATTTGCCGGAAGACCAGGAAATTCT
>JBDNAQ010000179.1:0-6883 GCA_039768345.1 Flavobacteriaceae bacterium | reverse complement strand
TCATTGTACGGAAATTTAAGGATCACAATATCACCATTGCTTTCCCGCAGCTCGATGTTCATCTGAAACCGGAGGGGATAAATGATCCGGAGGGAAAATCTTAGAATTTCCCTTATTTTAATATAAAATCCCAATAATTTTTAATCATGCAAATGAGAACTACTGGCGGATGCGGACTTGATTTTTCAAGTCTCCAAGTTCATTATTACCAGTTGTTAAATATGTCCCATGGACTGCATTTGATCGGTTTTCTGACGGGTATTCACTCGACGCCTGTAATGTTGTTTTCTACCGTTGCTTCAAAGAAGTTGGAGTGATTCTTCTATAGGTGAATTTACCAAAATCTCTTAGGATGTCAACTTCTTACCCGATGATTTTTTTAACGAACCAGCAGCCTTTTCATAACATCTTTATTTGCAATTCTTATTTATTTATAATTGATCGAACGGACTGATAAATATCAGCTTCTATACCATTATCGTGGACTAAATTTGATGAATTTTTAAGGGACACCTTATCGTTAAACAGGTAACCGCCAACACACTTAAAGAATTGATAAACAATAAGACATGGGAAAATTTGATGATTTATCCGTAGTAATCCGAGGAACCATTAAACTGAGTATTCTTGTACTGTTAATCGTATCCTTTGGTTGTAAAAATGAAGCTACAGAAGCTAAAAAAGAGCTGGCCGAAATAGAGATCACCGATCCCGGCATAGTGATCTGGCATATCAAGGCTGTTCATCCGGAAGGCCGCCTCATCGATATTAAAGCCCTGGATAAGGAAGGTAGAATACATGATGTAAAGGCCATACAGGATTCCGATCAGCGAAGCTTTATGGACATAAAGGCGCTGGTGGGCAATAAGCAGTTCCCGGTTAAAATACTGGTCAGTGGCGATAAGTATACCCGGGTTAAGGCCATTGCAGAAGACAGTACGGTTTATGATATCAAGGCGCTGACGCCAGAAGGCGACACCCTCGATGTAAAAGGTGTTAGCCGTACCCGGAACATCATCCATATTAAGGCAATCGATAAGGAAGGTGCTTTTTACGGGGTAAAGGCCATCTCTCCAGAGGGAAAACTCAACGATGTAAAAGGAATAAAGGTGAGCAGCGAACAAACAGAAATGTGGGTCAGAGGCCATGCCGTATATGCGCATGTAAAATCACTCCCGCAAGCCGGCACCATCAGCAACGATCGGAACTGGCATGTAAAAGCGATTCATCCGGATGGGATGTTCCTGGATGTTAAGGCTCTGGATAAAAGTGGCAAAATATATGATGTTAAGGCCATTCAGGATAATTTTCAGCGTCATCTCCTCGATGTCAAGGCCCTGGTAGGAGGGGAGGAGCTACCCATTAAAATGATGGTAAGCGATGAGGAATATGCCCCGGTAATGGCGATTGCTCATGATGGAACTCTAATGGACATAAAAGCCCTGACGCCTGAAGGTGACAAATTAGACGTAAAAGGTGTACGCCGCTCCGGAAATATTATCCATCTTAAGGCTATCAATAAAGAAGGTGACTTTTATGGGGTAAAGGCGATATCACCCGATGGTGAATTGAATGATGTTAAAGGCGTTAAGATCGCCAAAGAGTCCTCAGAATTAAAAATAAAAGGACTCGACATCTATGCCCATGTAAAAGCGCTGCCGCAGGTCGATTAGAAGAGGGTATACCTTATTGACGACCTATTCATTTTTCGAATCGACGCTATGAGTCGTCTATGAGAATAGTAGGGGAGGTTAAATATTTACAATATTTATAAACGATTTACGTGTAGCTTACCAAACAATGGCATGGATTAAATCTGCATTGTTATTGTATAAAAATTGATCTCCCCTTATGATATTCGAAACGTATAAGCCCGATGGCCAAATAGGGAAGCACATTGAATCCTTAATCTATTTTAAAGATCTAATGCCCGACCATTCCCTGGAAAGGGTAATACCTACAGGTCATGTCTTTATCATATTTGAGCTCGATGGTATTAAGCGAAAAACTTATGATAATAATACGCTACAGCAAAAGGACGAATTCAGCGATGTATGGGTCTCAGGGGTTCATAAAAACTATATTACCATTTCGGCCCATGAGGATTCGGAAATGTTTGTCATACAGTTTAAGCCATACGGGGCTTACCCATATTTCCAAATCCCCTTAGATAAAATAAGCAACTGTATTTTCCATGCCAAAACGCTTTTTGGAAAGGAAATACTTGAGTTACGCACGCAATTGTTAGATACTAAGGATGCAGCACATAAATTCGGCCTGGCACAAGCCTGGCTTGAGTCGATATATGATTGTGATAAACATCCGCCTGAAGTTTTCCTAAAAACTCTAGAACGAATAGAGGTAGAAAAATCAGCGACTAATTTTGATAAACTTTTCGCGGACTACCCTTTTACTCGAAAACATCTAATCAGCCAGTTCAAGAAGTATATCGGAATCACGCCAAAATATTACCAACGGATCATAAAGTTCAATGATATACTGGTAAAAATTCAAAAAAAAGAATCGCTTAGCTGGGCGCAATTAACCTATGATTATGGCTTTTCAGACCAACCCCATTTTATAAAGACGTTTAAGCACTTCTCTGGATTCAGTCCAAAAGAATTTATCTATGAGGGGCTTTCCGATGGAGAACCGAACTTTTTTCCTCTGGACAAGCAAGGTTAATTTTATACAAGACTCGCATTGAGGGTGATATTACCTTTAGTCCATAATTTAAAATCTCAGCATTATGGATTTAGCTTCAGCATTTTTGCAAATTAATTGGTGGTCGGTTATAGTAGCCGCTTTGTCAACTTTTCTTTTGGGCGGCCTATGGTACGGCCCTTTATTTGGAAAAACCTGGATGAGATCCTTTAATTTTTCAATTGAAGATCTAAAAAACAGGAATGCCATCAAAACCTTCGGTTTATCCCTAGTTCTGGCGCTTATGGCTGCTTTTATTTTAGATATGTTTATAGGACATCAGGCGGATATGATAACAGGACTGTTGGCTGGTTTTTTTGCAGGTCTCGGTTGGGTGGTAACTTTTACAGGCATACAGTATCTTTTTGAAATGAAGACCTTAAAAATTTTTATGGTAAATGCGGGCTATAGCCTGGTTTCACTTTCAATAATGGGTGCTATTCTGGGGGCATGGTAAGATAAATATTAACTGCATTTTGTTTCAAGGTAAACCTACTCTATAAAATCGATACCATAGAATTTATAAAATGGATCATCCTTCATACTGAGTTATTCTTTCGCAAGCGCATGGGAAATATAGATTTTCATAATCACCCTTAATGGTTTAACGCGGTTTTTAGAGGCGCTGACGATACATAGCAGGATATTACGCCTTTAAATACTGGTATTATTGCGCATAATTATGCAGATTTGTGATGTAATCAACCACAAAAAAGAATAATTATGACCGCTGCTGAAGTTTTTTCCCTGGCCAATTTACTGGTGATGCCGATGTGGATCCTGATGATCGTGCTGCCCAAATGGAAGGCTACCCGATTCTTGATGGATTATAAGGTGATTCCCCTGGTCCTTTCCCTGCTTTATGCGATATATATTGTGATTGCCATGCGGATCAGTGGGGGAATGGATTTTAGCAGTCTCCAGTCGGTGATGGCTTTGTTCACCGAAGAAAACGCTGTATTGGCCGGCTGGGTACACTATCTGGCCTTTGATCTATTGGTGGGTATGTGGATGATCAAACAAAATGAAGATTTGGGCATTCACCAGTTGCTGATGGTGCCCTGTCTCCTGGCGACATTTATGCTAGGCCCGATAGGCTTTCTACTGTTTATGTTTATCAGGTCTGTTAAATTAAGAAAAGTATGAAACATTTAAGAACGGCCCTGGTTACTGTAAAACGGGAGAGTCCGATACTTTTTGGGATCGCCATGTTCCATTTTGTCCTGAGTCTTATCTGCCTCATAGGTCTGATGGCAGATGACCGAATTCTAATGGGCGTGAACGTATGGCTCAAACCATTAAAATTCACCTTCTCTGGCGGTATCTATATCCTCACCGCAGGCTTTCTTATCACGCTCTACCCCTTCTCAAGGCGGAAGAAAAATATTCTGAATAATATTTTGTCCTGGACACTCTTGTTCGAGATCCTGATCATCTTTATACAGGCGGCAAGAGGTATTTTGTCTCATTACAATCAGTCGAACATTGTAGACGGACTGCTCTTTGCGGCTATGGGGATTTTAATTGGAATTGTTGTCTTGCTGATGGCCTATTTTATTATAGAGACCATCAGGTTGAGGTTAAACACCCCCAGATCCATTCAATGGGCTATATTACTAGGTTGGCTGATCGTGTTTTACGGCAGTTGGGTAGGAGGGCAAATGATCGGTCAGATGGCGCACAATATAGGTGTAGCCGATGGGGGAGAGGGACTTCCACTTTTGAACTGGAGTACTGTTGCCGGAGACCTGCGGGCAGCACATTTTTTTGGATTACATGGCCTGCAGATCATTCCGGTATTTGCATGGGTGCTGTATCGTAAATGGAAGGTCCCAAATAAAATACAGAGCCTTATAGTGATTCTTTTCGGTTTGATATATGCCTCCTGGATTGCTTATACTTTCCATCAGGCCCAACAGGGCATGCCGTTTATAGCACTTTAGATAATGACGGTTGAAACTTTAATTTATACCCAAGCTGTTTTATAGTATGAGGACCTTGCTATTGTTAGGTTTTGCTCTTGAATGAAAGCTATATCTATCAGAATACGGTACTGGTCAAATATTTTACCCCCTAAAAGCAAACTTCACAATACCCAAGCCAAATAAGCGTACCTTTGCGCCTTAATTGAAAATATGACATTTAAGGAACTCGGTCTGGCCGAACCCATAATTAGGGCGCTCGAGGGCGAAGGCTACGAAAATCCAACACCAATTCAAGTACAGGCGATTCCCATTCTTCTCAAAGGCAAAGACCTTTTGGGTGTTGCACAGACCGGAACGGGAAAAACCGCGGCATATGGAACCCCCATACTTCACCATATGTATAATTCGCAAAACGGGCAAAGGGGCAAACGACATTTAAAGGCCCTGGTGGTAACTCCAACGCGCGAATTGGCCATTCAAATAGGCGAGAGTTTCACCGCTTATGGAAAGTTTACGGGCTTGCGAAACACCGTAATCTTCGGGGGGGTAAAACAAGCTAAGCAAGTAAATGCGTTGCGTAATGGTGTCGATATCCTGGTTGCCACACCAGGCCGCTTGCTCGATTTGATGAGCCAGGGCTATATCTCTTTTCGCTACCTGGATTTCGTGGTACTCGATGAAGCCGACCAAATGTTAGACATGGGCTTTATTCACGATATAAAGAAGATCATCGCTAAACTCCCTCCAAAAAGACAGTCACTTTTCTTTTCGGCTACCATGCCTAAAGATATCATTGCGCTATCGAGAAAAATACTGGGCGATTTTGAAAAGGTGAGCATAAAGCCAGAACAAGCTACCGCAGAGAGAGTAGAGCAGGGGGTCTATTTTGTGAGTAAACCCAACAAACCCAAGTTACTGGCCCATCTTTTACAGGAGAGACCCGATGATTCGGTGCTGGTATTTTCAAGGACAAAACACGGAGCCGATAAAATCGTCAAAAAACTAAACCAAAAGGATATAAAGGCGGCAGCCATTCATGGCAATAAATCACAGCCCGCCCGGCAGAGAGCCCTGGGAAGTTTCAAGGAGGGCAAACTAAAAGTTCTGGTCGCTACCGACATCGCGGCCAGGGGCATCGACGTAGAGGAACTTTCAATGGTCATCAACTACGACCTACCTAATGTTTCTGAAACTTATGTACACCGGATTGGGCGGACAGGACGTGCAAGTGCCAGCGGAATCGCCCTCTCTTTTTGTGATATCGATGAACGCCCTTATCTGCGGGATATCGAAAAACTCATTAAACAGGAAGTACCTCGAATGCCCGAACACCCGTTTGTTGATGAAACAGAGGAAGTCCGGACCAGGCCTGAACATCAGCAAAGACCCCAGCATAGACAGAATTCGAATCGCAACAGAAACCGAAATTCAAACAGGGGCGGAGGTCAGAATCAAAACAGGCAGCGAAATCGTAACCGCAAACGATAATAATTAAAAGACACAGTACATTCCATAACTTCAAGGGAAGCTATTTTTAAATTTACCAAAAGATTTTAGTAACATTCGTTGTATCAAAGGATCCTTGATCCATCTCGGGATTTTGGAGTTGGTTATAGAAATGGCAGAAAATTTAATTTCAAAAAAGCGATGTTTCCTTTTAATCAGTAACCATTGGGACAAGTTATAGCCTTCTCTGGTGATCCCTTTTATCGGTTCTATATAATCGGGTGTTGATTTTGAGGATATCACAATGACATCTTTTCTCTTTTCTATATTATAGGATGCCACTAAATCTTGTTGCGAAAATGGAAATGGAATTTTATATACCGTATGTAAAATCCAATTGGTATCCTTGTCTTTCAGGATTTTGGCACTTCTAATACCTTGATTCCAGGTTTTCAAATTATCTGGCTTTTTTATCTTCGACAAAATGGAATCGATAGTTCCCGAAACAGTAAATTTTACCATTAATTCTCTTACCTCAATGGTGTCAAAAAGTTCGAGGTTTCGATAAAGTATGGTAACCCCGTTTTTTTGTTTCACCTGTTTCCATTTTTCTTTTTTTGCTGTGGCAACAAATTCCTGAAGATTGCGTATCGCATCCAATTCCTTATTCTGGGCCGTAAAGATGTTCGAACTGGCGAGCGCAATGATTAATATCAATAGGTATTTGTTCATTTTTTTCTATGTTTCAAAGAAATAATAATAGCCAATAAAGTATAAACAAAAGAATGTGAGGTAAAATATAATTTTTA